>JAZSLH010000134.1:0-4149 GCA_045535275.1 Acutalibacteraceae bacterium | reverse complement strand
AAACAGTTTCGTCTACAAAACATTGGTCTAAAGTTACAACAGCGTTTTTGTCGCCGTATGCATAACCAACAAATGCACCAGCGTGGCTGGAAGATTTAATGCTTGCATAACGGATACCGAGGTTTTTAAAGTGTGTTCCGTTACGAGTACCCTCAGCAACGAGACCTACTTTGTTAACGGAGTCAGCATAAAGACCATAGATGATGTTTCCGGCACCGTCGATAGTTCCGGTAAAGGTAGTGTTAAAGTCCCAAGAGTTGAGGCCTTCTGCGCTAGCCCAGTTAGCGTTAAATTCGCCGTTTGCATCATATACGTTGTTAAGATAGATATCTTTAGTGAGCTGATAGATTTTACCAGCATCGCCGGAGCTAACAGCACCTGCGAGCTGTTCTGGGGTTGAGATAAGGTATGGGGTGGCGGAAGAGCCGTCACCGCCGTCATAAGCGGTAGTGGAAGTTCCGTCCCAAATGTCGAGTTCAGCAGGGTCTACAGCGGAAACTGCCATACCGGGAACGATAAGAGCAGAAATCAAAAGAGCCGCTGATAAGAGGAAAGCGAGAAGTTTCTTTGAAGTTTTCATTTCAAATTCATCCTTTCTAAATTATGTAAAAGTACCGACAAGGGTACATTTGTACGAAATAATTTTAACATAGGATTTACAAATTTTCAACTTGAGATTTGTGCCAAATTATGTGGGAATGTTTTGTGCATAATGACTAAAGCAGTTTACAGTTGACTATAGGTTGTGGGCTGTTGACTGTTCACTGCATAAAACATAAAGCGTCGTGCTTTTGCACGACGCTTTATGTTTTATACTAACTCAATTATAGCCATTTCTGCGGCGTCGCCACGGCGGGGCCCGATTTTAGTGATTCGGGTATATCCGCCGGCAACCTCAGAATACTTAGGAGCGATTTCGGTGTAAAGTTTCTTTACAACATCTTCCTTAGTGATAAAGGCCATTGCCTGACGCTTTGAAGCAAGGCTGTCAGTTTTTGCGAGTGTTATATATTTTTCGGTCATTGCGCGAACTTCCTTTGCGCGAGTAACGGTTGTTTCAATTTTACCGTTCTCTAAAAGGAAAGTAACCATTGCGCGAAGCATAGCGGTTCTGTGGTCGCTTGCTCTGCCGAGTTTACGGGTTCCGGGCATTTATTTCACTCCTTACCTAGAATAGTTTGAAAGCCGGGTATTATTCGTTATCGCCTTTTTTAAGCGAGAAGCCGAAACTGTCAAGTTTAGCGATAACCTCTTCGAGAGATTTACGGCCGAGGTTTCTTACCTTCATCATATCCTCTTCGGTTTTGTTGGTAAGGTCTTCGACGGTATTGATTCCAGCGCGTTTTAAGCAGTTGAAACTACGAACAGAGAGGTCTAAATCTTCGATAGTCATATCGAGAACCTTTTCTCTTTCGGTTGTTCCCTTTTCTGCCATTATGCTTTCGCCGTCGTTTGCATTTTCAGCAAGAACGAGGAAGAGGCTGAAGTGTTCCATAAGAACACGGGCAGCAAGGGCAACGGCTTCGTTGGCAGCCATAGAGCCGTCGGTGAAGACCTCTAAAGTAAGACGGCCTTTATCGATAGCCTGACCAACGCGGGTATCATCTACGGTAAAGTTGCACTTTACCACAGGGGTGTAGATAGAATCAATCGGAATGACGCCGATTACATTGGTTTCGGGTTTGTTGCCCTCGGCGGGAACATAGCCGCGACCTTTGGAAACGGTCATTTCGATATTGAGTTTAGCGCCATCGCCTAAAGTTGCGATGTGCTGGTCGAGATTTAAAAACTCTACCTCGGAGTCGCATTTAATGGAAGCACCGGTTACAACACAAGGGCCTACAGCATCAATATAGACTGTTTTTTGACCATCGCAATAAAGTTTTGCGATGAGTTCCTTGATGTTAAGAATAATTTCGGTTACATCTTCTTTAACTCCGGGTACGGTAGTAAACTCGTGAACAACTCCATCAATTTTAACCGAGGTGACTGCTGCACCGGGAAGGGTTGAGAGAAGAACTCTTCTCATACTGTTTCCGAGGGTAGTAGCATAGCCTCTCTCTAAAGGTTCCATTACGAATTTACCGTATGTGCCGTTATCTGATAACTCCAGCGTTTCAATTCTGGGCTTTTCAATTTCTATCATTTAAAAGCTCCATTCTCCGCATAAATAATTTATTAAACCCGAAATTTCGTATGCGGTCAAAAAGGTCGGGCAGACTGTTACTATTACTTAGAATAGAATTCGACAATGAGTTGTTCGTCAACGGGGGCTTCAATCTGCTCACGCTCGGGAAGGTTTACAACCTTAACCTCGAAAGCGTCGCGATTTACATCGAGCCACTCGGGAACGGGTCTTGCAGAATTGGCTTCAACTACAGCCTTGATTTTGTCAAGAGTGCGAGCCTTTTCGCAAACGGTGATAACATCGCCAGCCTTAAGAAGATAGGAAGCGATATCTACACGATGGCCGTTTACTTCAAAATGACCGTGTCCAACAAGTTGACGCGCTTCAGCACGGGAAGAAGCGTAACCTGCTCTGTAAACTACGTTGTCAAGACGGCTTTCAAGTGTACGGAGAAGGTTGGTACCTGTAATACCCTGTGCACTAACTGCCATTTCATAATAGTGACGGAATTGATGCTCTGCAACGCCATAGAATCTTCTTGCTCTTTGCTTTGCGCGAAGGTGAAGACCATATTCAGAAGACTTTTTACGTCCCTGACCGTGTTGGCCGGGAGCATAACTTCTAACTGCGACTGAGCATTTTTCGGAATAACAACGCTCACCCTTTAAGAACAGTTTCTGTCCTTCGCGGCGGCACTGTCTGCATACTGCTCCAGTATATCTAGCCATTTTATTCCACCTCCATTATCCACGTCTTCTCTTGGGAGGACGGCAACCGTTGTGGGGAATCGGGGTAACGTCTTTAATCATGCTAACCTCGAGACCTGCGGACTGTAATGCGCGGATTGCGGCCTCGCGTCCTGCGCCGGGTCCTTTTACATATACCTCAACGGTTTTAAGACCGTGCTCCATAGCGGCTTTGGCTGCGGTTTCAGCAGCACTTTGAGCAGCAAAAGGAGTAGACTTTCTAGAACCACGGAAACCGAGTTCACCGGCAGAAGCCCAAGAAAGAGCGTTACCCTGAGTATCGGTGATGGTTACGATGGTATTGTTGAAGGTAGACTGGATATGAGCGGCACCGCGCTCGATATTCTTTTTCTCACGACGACGGCGAGAAGTTGCTTTAGTTTTAGTAGCCATTTATATCCTTACCTCCTTATTTCTTCTTGTTTGCAATGGTCTTCTTGGGACCTTTGCGAGTACGAGCATTAGTTTTGCTGCGCTGACCTCTTACAGGAAGTCCTTTTCTGTGACGAAGTCCGCGATAACTTCCGATTTCGATAAGTCTCTTAATATCGAAAGCGATTGCGCGGCGGCGGTCACCTTCTACCTGAAGGTTATGCTCGATATACTCACGAAGTTTTGCAATATCGTCTTCATTTAAATCCTTAACGCGAGTGTCGGGGTTGATTTTAGTAGCGGCAAGGATTTCTCTTGATGTAGTAAGACCGATACCGTAAATATAAGTGAGTCCGATTTCAACTCTCTTTTCGTTCGGTAGGTCAACACCGGTAATACGGGCCATTTATCAATGCACCTCCATTGTACTTAGCGCGTCATTAACCCTGACGCTGTTTGTGCTTGGGATTTTCACAGATAACCATGATTTTACCCTTGCGTCTGATGATTTTGCATTTTTCGCAAATCTTTTTTACAGAAGGTCTGACTTTCATTGGATTTTACCTCCTAAATTTTTCACTGATTATTTTGAACGCCAAGTTATGCGTCCCTTACTCAGATCATATGGGGACATTTCAACCGTTACCTTATCTCCGGGTAAAATACGAATAAAGTTCATACGTAATTTTCCTGAAATGTGGGCAAGGATTATATGTCCTCCCTGAATTTCAACCTTGAACATTGCGTTGGGCATAGCCTCAACAACGGTACCTTCAAGTTCTATCATATCTGACTTTGACATTATGCTTCCTCCTTATAACCCTTGAAAATTTCAAAAATTGCTTTTCTGATTGCCTTATTGGTTTGATACTGTTGACTATCAAGTTTAAAGTCCGTAAACCT
>JAZSLH010000140.1:0-11568 GCA_045535275.1 Acutalibacteraceae bacterium | reverse complement strand
CCAGACTTCTCGAACCCTTTGCATAAAGCAAACCGTAGGTAACGGCATCATAACCGCCCGACGCATAGGCGCGGACATTGAAGTAGTTATAATATCCTTCATAGCCCTTTATCTTGCCCGAAATGCTTCCGCCGGTACCATTAACGCCCTGCTCAATTATAATACTTGCGGCAAGAACATAGGGACTTACTCCCGATTTTTTTGCGGCATCCATTATAACATCATTATAGGTTTCATAGGTATCTTCAGGGAATTCGCCCTCCATAAAGGTACCGTTTAAAATTTTCTGAAGACCCTCGGCATTCTGGAGATTTGGGTTATAGGTCTGGTCGAGGAACATATAGATATAGTTCTCATTCATAAAGTTTCTGGGCTCAAGATAATACTCTACCACCTCTCGCTCGGCGGTTACCCAGTTTCCGCTATCATAAGAGACATATGTACCGTCGTTCCAGTTATATGCTTTTTCTGCCATTGATTTCCAGGAGGCAGGAATAGAACTTACTCCGTTTTGTACAAGGCTTTTTCCAACCTTGCTTTCTTCCCTTACCGCCTCTTCCCAGGTCATTGAAAGGTGGTCGGCAAGGAAAACCCAGTTAGGATGGGCAGCGTGAAGACTGCGGAGTAAAACCTTATAACTTTCGGGGAAATTTTGTTTGGTGAGATTTGCCTCAAAATCAGCATTATAATCATACTGAGGGATTGCTTTTACATTTATTATATAATCGGAATGGACATACCCAAAACCGCTTTTATAAGCGATTTTATACCATTTACCCTCTGTTGCATAAATAGTAACGGTGGCTTGAGGAGACAAGGTACCAAGAGAGTTGTAGTTAGTACCGGGACCTGTTCTCACATTGAGAGCGTCGGAAACATTAACCGTTCCCGTATGGGTAGCCTGTTCGGCATGAACCGTAAAAATTCCGCCGTTTATACCGATACAGGTTACAAACATTACGACACAAAGGACAACCGATATGTATTTTTTTATACGATTCATGACTCACTTCCTCTCCCAATCAATACATTTATTATATCAATTTAGACAAAGTGTGTCAATAAAAAACGGCAAGAAAACACAGTTTTATGTAAACCAAATATTTGAAACGCTGTATATACTTGACTATTTATATAAATTATGTTATTATGTCGCTATAAAAATATAAGGAGTTGGTTTTTCAATGGACGACGGGTGTAGTTTAAGTACAACAACCGAAGGCCGATTATGTCTTTTACAGACAGATTTTAATTTATCAGGTATTTTTGATTTAGTTGCAGACAATCTGTGGACTATTGTTTTTCTGCTGTGTCTGTTGGCGTTTAGTGCCTTTTTCTCATCATCTGAAACCGCTGTTACCGCCGTTAGCAAGGCTCGTGTAAAGGCGATGGCAGACGGCGGTACGCGGTCTGCAAAAACCGCACTTAAACTGATAAATAACTTTGATAAATCAATTACTACAATACTGGTAGGAAACAATATCGTTAACATTGCGTTGAGTTCTTTTTCAACCCTTCTTGCAATTCATCTTGGTATTCCTACCGCAATAATGACTTTACTGGTTACAATAACGGTAATCCTTTTTGGAGAGGTGCTTCCAAAGGCACTTGCAAAAGAACTTGGGGAAGTTTATCTTCTTAAAATTGCCTCTCCTCTTAGTATAGTAGAATTTCTTCTTACTCCTTTTTCGTTGCTGTTTTCCCTTATATCCCGTCTTGTAACCAAGTTGTTCGCTAAAAATCAAGAACCGACCGTCACAGAAGATGACGTTATTGATATTATTGAGGATATGGAAGAAGATGGCTCTATTGATTCAGACGAAAGCCGTCTTCTTTATTCTGCCTTTGAGTTTTCTCAAGTTTCGGTTGCAGACATTTTAACCGATAGAAGAGATGTTCTTTGCCTTGATGTAAACGCATCAAAACAGGAAGTTCTTGAAATAGTGAAAGCGTCCCCTTATTCCAGAATCCCCGTTTATAGAGGCGAACTTGACAATATTATCGGGGTTCTGCGTACCCGCGAATATCTCGAAAATTATCTTCAGGGACATAGCCCCGACCTGAAGACTCTTTTGGACACTCCGCTATTTGTCACCCCTGAAAACAAAATAGACGAACTCCTCTCCGATATGAAAAGACTTCACAAGCCTTTTGCTATAGTAAAAACACGTTCGGGCAGAATTGTCGGCATAGTTACTATGGAAGATATGCTTGAAGAACTTGTCGGTGAAATTTGGGACGAAAATGATAAAATTGAGGACAAGTTCCGCCAAATAGACGAAAACACCTTTGAAGTCAGTGCTGACCTTTCGGTTGTTTCGGCTTTTGAGATGATGGACTATGACGATTTTGACCGAGACGAATGCGGACACTATACCCTAAGAAAATGGGTTGGACGAATGCTTGGAAGAGTCCCCTCGGTAGATTCACAGTTTACCTACCGCCGACTGACTATTACCGCCCAAAAGGTTTTCCGTGGAAGGCTTATCTCCCTTATCTTTAAAATCAGCGAACCTGCCGAAACTGAAGAAGGGGGTGCTGACGAATAATGTTTATTCAAATTATTGTTATTCTGATATGTCTTATAGGCTCTGCCTTCTTCTCGGCAAGTGAAACGGCGTACAACCTCGCAAACGAGGGTCAACTTGAAAAAAGTGCGGATAAAAGTTTTATAAGTAAAACCGCTTATAAAATAAGCCAGAATTATAACTTTGCTATTACCTCAATTCTTATAGGCAATAACATTGTTAACTTTGCTTTTTCAACCGTTATTACCTCGATGTGCTTATCCCTGCTTTTTGAAACGGGACTTACAACCGAAAATCTTTCGGCTACCGTTGCAACTGTCGTTTCGACAATATTATTACTTGTTTTTGGAGAAATTGCACCAAAGGTTATCGCAAAGGGTAATTCAAAACTGCTTGTTCATCTCTTTGCTATTCCCCTTTTCACCTTTATGATAATCTTCTTCCCTGTTGCCTGGCTTATAAACAAACTCATTAACCTTGTCGGAAAGTTGTTTTCAAGTGATGACGGCGGAGTTACAACCGACGAACTTGCTTCAATTATTGAAACGGGCGAAGAAGAAGGCTCTATCGATGAGGATATGAGCGAACTTTTACAGTCGGCTATTGATTTTTCCGACACCTCTATAAAGGAAATTATGATTCCGAGAGTCGATATGGTTGCGATTGACCTGAGTGCCGATATTGACGAGATAATTGAAACGGTATTCGCTTCCCCCTATTCTCGAATTCCCGTTTTTGAAGAAAGCATTGATAACATTGTTGGTATTCTTGTTGTTCAGCAACTATTAAAGGCTCTTATAAACAAGCCTAAAGAGGAAATAGACATAAGAGAACTGCTTGTTGAACCTTACTTTATTCATATGACGGTTAAACTTGACGATGCACTTGATGTTCTGCGGGAAGAACGCACACATATTATGATTGTTCTTGACGAGTTCGGCGGAACGCTTGGAATAGCGACTATGGAAGATATTCTTGAAGAACTCGTTGGCGAAATATGGGACGAGGACGAAGAAATTGAGCATGATATTGTTAAAGCGGGTCCGGATAAATACTCTGTTGAAGGAGATATGAATATTTTCGACTTCTTTGAAGCAATAGACTTTGACGAAGGAGATTTTGAAAGCGAGTACACAACGGTAGGCGGTTGGGCAATTGAGATGCTAAACGGTTTCCCCGAGGAACAGGCTTCATTTAAATATCGAAATCTGACCGTTACGATTGACTCAATCGAAGACCACCGAATAACAAAATTGACCGTTGTCTTTGAGCCCGAAGAAGACGAAGAAGATTAAATAAAAAACCGATAGAGCAACGCTCTATCGGTTTTTTTATTTCATACAATATTCTTTTTTTGTTTTATAATTCG
The DNA here is from genome assembly GCA_045535275.1 of Acutalibacteraceae bacterium. Lineage (GTDB taxonomy): Bacteria > Bacillota > Clostridia > Oscillospirales > Acutalibacteraceae > SFWF01. The sequence goes on along the minus strand of JAZSLH010000140.1, from coordinate 7,671 downwards.
GTTCACAGGTTAGATTTATACCGAGCCTTTTGAATATCTTTTCGTCAATCTGTGAAAGGATAACGGTTGAGTGAACCTCGCAGCCACGCAGGTTTTCAAGTTGTTCCATTGCTTTTTCGGCGTCGGGGTTAGTAACCGCACAAATTGCAAGAGCAATAAGCACCTCGTCGGTATGAAGACGCGGATTGCGGTTGCCGAGATGGTCAACCTTGAGATGACGGATAGGCTGAATTGTTTCGGGGGAAATAAGATGGAGGTCATCGTCCAGTCCCGCAAGGGCTTTAAGGGCGTTCAGAAGAAGAGCCGAACTTGAACCGAGCAGGTCGGAAGTTTTTCCTGTCAGCACTCGGCCGTCGGGAAGTTCTATTGCGGCGGCAGGAAGACCCGTTAATTCGGCTTTCTGAAGTGCGGGAGAAACAACCTTGCGGTCGGATTCTTTAACACCCGCTTTTTTCATAAGAAGTTCTAACTTATAAACCGAATCGTCACTTGCTTTTCCCTGTAAATTCTGACAAAGTCCAACATAGTAACGGCGGATAATTTCTTCACAAGAAGCCTTACGAACAACCGCATCATCAAAAATGCAGTTACCCGCCATATTAACACCCATATCGGTAGGAGATTTATAGGGACATTCCCCATAAATGCTTTCCATCATAGCGGTAACTACAGGGAAGATTTCTACATCTCGGTTGTAGTTTACGGTAGTTTTTCCGTAGGCATCAAGATGGAACGGGTCAATCATATTAACATCATTAAGGTCAGCGGATGCAGCCTCATAGGCGAGGTTAACGGGGTGGTTAAGAGGAAGATTCCATATAGGGAAGGTTTCAAACTTTGCATAACCTGCTTCAATTCCTCTTTTATGGTCATGATAAAGTTGGGAAAGGCAGGTTGCCATTTTTCCGCTACCGGGGCCGGGGGCGGTAACAACTATAAGTTCTCGGGTGGTTTCGATATATTCATTTTTTCCGTATCCTTCGTCGCTTACGACCTTTGAAATATTAGAAGGATAGCCATCAATTGCATAATGCTTATAAACCTTAACGCCAAGTCCCTCAAGTCTTGATTTAAACGCCTTTGCCTGAGGTTGACCCGAATAGCAGGTTAGAACAACACTGCCGACATAAAGGCCGATTGAGCGGAAAATATCGATAAGACGCAGGGTGTCCATATCGTATGTAATTCCAAGGTCGCCTCGAAGTTTATTCTTTTCAATATGACCCGCGTTAACGACAATAACTACTTCTACCTGTTCCTTCATTTGAAGAAGCATTCGAAGTTTACTGTCGGGCTGAAAACCGGGGAGAACACGTGAGGCGTGAAAATCATCATAGAGTTTTCCGCCGAACTCCAAATAGAGTTTTCCGCCGAACTGAGCAATTCGTTTACGAATATGTTCAGACTGGGTTTTTAAATACTTTTCGTTATCGAAACCAATCGCTGACATAATGACCCCTCATAAAAATAATATGTAAATATTATAACTCATTTAATAAGATATTTCAACAGAAATTAAATAAAAAAGTGAGCAAGAAAATGCCCACGCACCATAGGGCGTGGGCAAAAATCATGCTCGAAAAATTTATCTAAAAAATAGATGGGGGTGGCGTAGAGGGAACCGAACCGCTGGTTACGCCAGTAAAATCCTCAGGAATATCATCAGGAACTTCATCAGAATCATCTGGAGAAAGGGCTAGGAAATCTTCACTCTGTATTCCAAGAACTTCGAATTCGGGTTCAAGATATAATCTTTTCATAAATTTCTCCATTAAAAATAATTAAATTATTTATGCCCACTCGTCAGGATTGTTGGGGACATCATCATCATAACCGTTACCGCCATCTCCGCCTTCAAGCAAATCATCACCAGCAGAACCTCCGCCGGGTATGTTTGGAATGTCTTCATCATCAGGTGTTTCAGGAGATAAGGACAAAAAGTTTGTAGAAAGTAAATCTAAAACATCAAACTCGGGGGAAATATACGGTTTTTTCATTATAATTTCTCCATTCATCAATTTACTATATTTATTATAAAATATAGACCCAGATTTGTCAACAGTAAAAACAGAACCCCGACAGTTGTCTGCCGGGGTAAAAGGTCATTAAAAGGTTAGAATATGCCAGGGACGGCTTCGATTGAACCCGAAAGTTCGCCCTCACTAGCAGTACCCTCTTCATCAGAAGAGGTGCTAGAAGAATTACCAGAAGAAGTGTTGGTAGAGGTATTACCACCATCTTTGTCTTCGGAAGAGTCGGTAATTTGACCGCTGTCGCTTCCGAAACCGTCATTCCACAACTTTTCTGTTTCTTCCTTTTCTTCATCGGTAGGAGCATCCATTTCGCCCCATTCATCTGCATAGTCCTGAGTAGGTCCAACACCTGAACCGGTAGAACTATTGTCATCTTTACCGCAAGCGGCAAAGGAGAAGACAAGCAGAGCCGATAATGTCAAAACTAAAAGTTTCTTAAATATATTCTGCATAATCATTATGCCCAAGGGTCAGTTTCGTTTCCGCCGGGAACTTCAGTCCAGTTGTTACCTTCGTCAAGCATATCATCGCCCATTACGCCTTCATTAACGCCGTATTCGGGAGATGAAACAAGGAATTCATTAGCAACAGAAACCTTTAATACTTCAAGTTCGGGTTGAACGTATAACTTTTTCATCGTTAGTTTACCTCCTTGAAATTATTCTGCTGTTGCGTGGTTTACAACACATTCGAGAACTTTGCAACGGTTTGCATACCAGTTGGGGTTAGAGGTGTTAAGACCATCTTTTGCTGCGTTGAATTCGCTATCACCAGCACAATTAGCATTACCATAATCAAGGATGGTGTTAAGAGCAGCCTTGTCGGCTACACCGCCCTGGATATATTTATCAGTAGTGTTTGCGCTGTAGTAAACTTCGTCGCCTGCTATAACATAAGCACGGGCAGAAACCTTGGTTCCAAGGAACTTAGCAGCGTTTTCATTAGAAGAGAAGTCGAAGTGGAGAAGCGCATTGAAGGTTCCTTCTTCAATGAACTTCTGGAAATTGTCTTCGCCTTCAGTGAGGTATGCCTTAACTGCACCATCAAAATTATAGGTAAGTTCAGCACCGTCAAGAAGAGAAGTAGGATAGAAAAGTACGCCGTATTCGGTAGCGGTTTTTCCTTCGGGAACAACAATTCCAGCCTGAACATTGATTGCCTGGTCGTTAGGAGCAACCTGAGCAATGATACCAACTCTGTCTACAGAAACAGCAGGGTCAGCGGGGTTGGGAACTGTGGGAGCAAGTGCTTCGCCTGTAGTTGCATTAAGAGCAGCGGCTTCCTTGTCAGAGAACTTAACGTTTGCAAGAGCAAAGGTGGGATTAGCAGCATCTACAGTAAAGGTAACCTTGAACCAAATTCTAGTTGCAGGATTGGTTTCTGCAAGGTTAGCAACAGTAACAAATTTAACAGCACCACCAAAATCTTTAATTATGGTAGCGTCTGCACCATTGTTATTATAACCTGTAACCTGGGGATTAACTTGTATTGCCTTAACGGTTGCATTAGTATAGGTGAGTTCACCCTGGAAACCGCCGACAACGTCGCTAGCGTCGATAAGACGAATGCTTACAGTGTATTCTTCGCCAACTACTACCTTGTCAGCGCCTTCAAGAACGAGAGAGGGAGCAGCTTCTGCGGAAGCAGTAATAGCGCAAAGGGTAAGCATCATAGCAACTGAGAGAATTAACGCTATGAGTTTCTTCATGATTTTTCCTCCTATGACCTAAATAGGTTTAATATTTTTGAGCGAAAGGAAATTACACCTTTCACACTTTACTGTATTATACCACCCTCCCTCCCGCTTTGTCAAGTATATATGACGCGTTCAAAATGTACAAAATGTTGAAGATTTTTTGTTTAAAATGCCAAGTTCTTGATTTGAAACTGAGGCTGTTTTTCTGCTCGTAAACTTTCGTTATAAATAATCGGCACCTTAATTTATATATATATTATATTGTTATTACATTTCCTTAATATTGAGAAATCAAAACGCTCAAAAAGAAACCAAATTAGTCTTTATTTTTTAATGAAATTGTGTTAAAATACATTTTTAGAAAGTTAAATGCAGGTGATTCTTATGTTAGGCGTTGCCGTAAACACTGTTGCGGTAATTATAGGCACCCTTTTGGGTCTGCTTTTTAAGAAAGGTATTTCCGATAAAATACATTCATCAATAATGATTGGCGTAGGACTATGCGTTATATTTATTGGTATATCAGGTATGCTGGGAGACATAAACCCGATTATTACGGTTGTTTCTATTGTTCCCGGCGGACTTTTAGGAACTCTTATCGATATAGATAAAGGGCTTAACCGTTTGGGCGACTGCATCTCGGCAAAATTTTCTAAAAAAGGCGAGAACAATTTTACAAAAGGTTTTGTTTCGGCGTCGCTGCTTTTTTGCGTTGGGGCTATGGCAATAACCGGCTCAATTACTGCCGGTCTTACCGGAGATAACAGCATTCTTTACACAAAGTCTATTCTTGACTTTATTTCGTCTATAATGTTTGCTTCGGCTTTTGGTATAGGGGTTGCCTTCTCGGTTATCCCGCTTATGCTCTACCAAGGCTCTATTGCCCTTTGTGCCGTATATCTTCAGCCTGTGCTGAGCGACGGGGCGATAGGGGCAATTACCTGCGTAGGCTCTATTATAATTATGGGGCTTGGACTTAATCTTGCGGGGGTTTCAAAATTCAAGATTGCAAACTATCTCCCCGCAATACTTATTTCCCCCTTTATCTACTATCTGTTTGAACTTTTTATTTAAGGTGACAAGAGTCGAAAGTTACCTAAAAACCAACCTTTAAGGCTGGTTCGAGTTTAAATACTTTGGTTAGAAGGTGAAAAAATGCCGTTTGAATATAAAACCCAGGTTACCGCTCACGATATTGACACTAACTGTCTTGCCACTCCGACAAGCATAATAAAATATATGATGGAAGCGGTCGACCGCAATATGCTTAACGCTAAACCGTCATATCAGGAACTTATGGACAAGGGACTTAGTTTTATTGTCAGCCGTACCGCCGTTGAGGTTTTCCGTCCGCTTAAAGAATACGAGGATATTACCGTTCAAACTTGGGCTACTCCAAGCAAGAATGTTTCGTTCCCTAGAAGTTATGTTATAAAATCGGGCGAGGAAACCGTTGCACAAGGTCTTGCAATCTGGGCACTTATGGACACTAACGAGGACAGACTTGTAAGGGGCAGTGAATTCAGCACCGACGCTTATGGTACAGCAGAGGCTATCACGCTAAACATACCCTCACGCTTTAAACTTCCCGATATCCCTTTTAAAAAATGCGGACACAGGGAAATTATGTATTCTGACGTTGACCGTAATTTCCATATGAACAACACAAAATATTTCGATATGCTTTTCGATTATATTCCAAATCGCGACAAAATATTTATGTCTTCCTGTCTTATAAACTATCTGGCAGAGGCACCAATTGGAAAAACGGTTGAAATTTTTATAAGTAATCCCGAAAAAACTGACGAGTCAGACGAAATCATATACTATTTTAAAACAGAAATTGGGGGCGGCACAAATATTCAAGCCCGAATAGGAATAAAGTACATATAATATGAAAAACAAAAATCTTCTTGGAACAATACAACTTCTTATTGCCGCGTTTATTTGGGGAAGTACATTCGTTGCACAGTCTGACGGAATGAACTATGTCGGACCGCTGACCTATATTGCGGTCAGGTTTGCGATTGGAGGGGCGGTTTTAATACCCGTTTTTCTTATTAAGGACAGTTCCACAAAAAAGCGGACGGGGGTTAAGCCGAAAACCGAACTTAAGCCCCTTTTTCTTGGCGGAGTTGTTTGCGGAATAATTTTAACCGTTGCCGCAGTGCTTCAACAGTACGGAATTATTTACACCTCGGTTGGAAACGCAGGTTTTATTACCACGCTTTATGTAATAATGGTTCCTCTTTGTTCGGTTTTCTTTAAGAAACTTCCCTCTTTAAATGTTTGGGCTTCGGTTATTATTGCAATCGTTGGTCTTTACCTTCTTTGCATAACCGACAGACTGATGCTCACTCTTGGCGACACACTTGTTCTTCTTTGTGCCGTTTGCTTTACTGCCCATATTTTAGCGCTTGACCATTTTGTAACAAAGGTTGACCCGGTTAAACTTTCTTGCGTTCAGTTTTTTACGGTTAGTGCTGTTACGGCTATTCCCGCTATTGTTCTTGAACAAAATTCGTTAGAAAGCATTTTAAACGCCTGGCTTCCTATACTTTGGGCGGGTGTTTTATCAAGCGGAGTTGCATATACGCTTCAGACCGTCGCTCAAAAGAACGCCGAGCCGACTATTGCGGCAATTACAATGAGTTTAGAGTCGGTTTTTGCAATTATTTCGGGGGCGGTTGTGCTTGGAGAAATCCCGACAACAAGAAAACTCTTGGGCTGTATCATAATGTTTGCGGCAATTGTTTTAGCACAGTTCCCTGCAAAGTGGTTTAGTTTAAAGAAGGTTAGACACTAAATATCAGGAGGGTCTTTTATGAAAACAAAACTCTCGCCTAGTTTCTGGTGTGCGGTTACTCTGTTTAGCCTGATAGGTCAGGTTGCCTGGGTAGTCGAGAATATGTACTTCAATGTATTTATATACAAAATATTTAACGCCTCCCCCGCCGACATTTCGGCAATGGTTACCGCTTCGGCCGTTGCCGCTACACTAACGACCGTTTTTATGGGAGCGCTTTCGGACAAAATAGGAAAACGGAAACTCTTTATATGCACAGGATATATCCTTTGGGGCGTGTCCATTTTTAGTTTTATTTTCTTAAGAGAAGATATTATAAGTAAATTTATTCCCGCCTCTGTTTCGGCGGCGACACTCGGCGTTTCTTTAGTTATAATTTTCGATTGTATTATGACCTTTTTCGGTTCCACCGCCAACGACGCCGCCTTTAACGCCTGGCTTACCGATTCTACAGATTCGTCTAACCGCGGTTCTGTTGAAGGCATCAACGCTATGATGCCGCTTGTAGCAATTATTGTGGTCTTTGGCGGATTTATGTTCTTCGATTTAGAGCAACCAAGCAGTTGGACCGCCATTTTTGCGATTATCGGAATTGTGGTTCTCGCGGTTGGTATTCTTGGAATATTCCTTATTAAAGACAGTTCCACACTTCCCAACAAAAACGGCTATTTCAGTTGTATTTTTTACGGATTTAAACCCTCAACCGTAAAGAAAAACCCTCTTCTTTACATAATTCTTATTTGCTTTGCGGTATTTAACATTTCAATTCAGGTTTTTATGCCCTATCTTATTATCTATTACGAGAAAAGCCTTAATATGACAAACTATGTTTTCATTATGGCTCCCGCAATTATTGTGGCGGCGACCGTAACGGCGTTTTGGGGAAAGGTGTATGATAAAAAAGGCTTTAAGTTCTCCTCACTAATTCCCGTTTTATCCTTAAGTTTAGGGTATATCATTCTCTTTTTCACAAGGACAACCGTGCCTGTATTTATTGGTTCTTTATTTATGAAGTGCGGATACCTTGCGTCTATGGCGGTTCTGGGGGCTATGAGTCGCGACAACACCTCCGAAAATAAGGCGGGTAAGTTCCAAGTGCTTCGAATCTTATCACAGGAGAAGTCGGAGGCCAAGCG
>JAZSLH010000132.1:0-3245 GCA_045535275.1 Acutalibacteraceae bacterium | reverse complement strand
ATAAAAAATTCGGTGGCAGAAACTCTGCGACCTATCAAAACGAAAATTTTTGTGTTAGAGAAAGCCGACAAAACGCAGTAATACTTCCGTATTACAAGTTTTGAGGCAAACTATTACCGAAAATTTTCTTTTGTAGGCGTAAAGTGTTCGACTCTTGTCACCTTAAAGCTCGGCGATGCCGGGCTTTATTTCTTATTAAGGTGATTATATGTTTGTAGATATCGCTAAAATTCATCTGAAAGCGGGTGACGGCGGAAACGGAGCCGTTTCTTTCCACCGTGAGAAATATGTCGCTGCGGGCGGTCCCGATGGCGGTGACGGTGGTCGAGGCGGAAACATTGTTTTCGTTGCCGATGATAACCTTTCGACCCTTGCCGATTTCAGATATAAAAGAAAATATGTTGCCGAAAACGGTGCTAATGGCGGAGCCTCTCGCTGTACGGGTAAAAGTGCTAAAAATCTTGTTATTTCCGTTCCAAGAGGTACTCTCGTTAAAGACGCTGAAAGCGGAAAAATAATTGCGGATATTTCCTCTGACGAGCCTGTTGTTATTGCAAAAGGCGGTAACGGCGGTTGGGGAAATATGCACTTTTCTACCTCAACCCGTCAGGTGCCCCGTTTTTCAAAGCCCGGAAACCCGGGAGAGAGTCTTGATGTAACCCTTGAACTTAAACTTCTTGCCGATGTTGGACTCATAGGTTATCCAAATGTCGGAAAATCAACTCTGGTTTCGGTTGTAAGCGAAGCAAGGCCTAAAATTGCCAATTATCATTTTACAACCCTTACCCCTGTTTTAGGCGTTGTAAGAATGGGTGAAGGCTCTTCCTTTGTTATGGCTGATATTCCCGGTCTTATTAAGGGGGCCGGCGAAGGAGTTGGACTTGGTCACGAATTTTTGCGCCACGTTGAGCGTTGCCGTATGCTTCTTCACGTTTTGGACGTTTCGGGCAGTGAGGGCAGAGACCCTATTGATGACTTTAATACAATCAACGAAGAACTTAAAGTTTTCAGTGCCGAACTTTGTGAGCGTCCCCAGATTGTAGTCGGAAATAAATGCGACCTTGTTGATGATGATAAGGTTGAAGAACTTAAAAACTACTTTACCTCTAAAGGCTACGCTTTCTTTCCAATAATGGCGCCAATTAAAGAGGGAACGGATGAACTTATAAATTTTGTTGCATCTGAACTTGCTAAACTTCCCGACATTAAGGTTTATGAACCCGACCCCATACCTATCGAGGAACTTATCGTTGAAACCAACAAGCGTACCTTTACGGTTGATGTTGTTGACGGAATTTACGTTGTTGATAACGCTCCCTGGCTCGCGAAAATACTTGATGTCGTAAATCCTGACGATTATGAGTCTTTGCAGTATTTCCAAAGAACTCTTCAGCAAAGCGGTATAATCGACGCTCTTGTTAAGTTAGGAGTCCAGGACGGCGATATTGTCAGCGTTTATAATATTGAGTTTGAGTATGTTTCGTAGGTGATGAATATGAATGTCAATACACTCAGTCCATCTACACTTGCTTTTGTCGGCGACGCCTATTACGGACTTCTTGTGCGTGAGTTATTAGCCGAAACTAACAGACCGTCGGGTGAACTTCATTCGGCTTCGGTTAAACTTGTTAAGGCGGGTGCTCAGGCCGAGGCTTTTAAAGCAATCCAGCCCCATCTTACAGAGCAAGAAGTCAGTATATACAAAAGAGGCAGAAACGCTCATGTTAACTCTATACCTAAAAATTCAACCGTTAGCGAGTACCATAGTGCAACAGGTATTGAAACGCTTTTCGGGTATCTTCATTTATCGGGAAACGATAAAAGAGCAAAAGAACTTTTTGCTTTAATATTAGAAAATTTTCGGGAAAAACTATAACTAAATATATTTTTAGGTGATAGTTTTGAAGAAAATAAATTTTAAAAGAATATATAAAGAGGGCTTAATTCTCATTCTAGGAAGTGCAGTTTATTCTGTCGCAGTAGAGGTGTTTTTAAGCCCTCTTAAAATTTCCCCAGGCGGAATTACGGGAATTGCGACCGCACTAAATTTTTTTAACGGCTTTCCCACGGGTGCATATATAGTAATTTTTAATTTGCCACTTATAATTCTCGGTGCGATAAAATTTGGAAAGAGTTTTATTTTCAGAACTTCTCTTGCCGTTTTGTTGACTTCGGGTTTTATTGAAATTATCAACATCTTTTATAGTCCAATGCTTACCGATAAGGTGGTTTGCTGTGTTTTTGGCGGAATTTTAATGGGTACAGGACTGGGTCTAATAATGCTTATCGGTGCATCAACCGGTGGTGTTGATATAGTGGTAAAACTACTTAATAAAAAATACAGTATTTCAATCGGACGGGCTTTTCTGTTTATAGACGGTGCAGTAGTCCTTTTTGCAGCCCTTGTTTACGGGGATATTCAGTCGGCTCTCTATTCAGTAGTGGCGATTTTTTTAACATCAAGAATGGTTGACCTGATTCTTTGCGGAAATACCGACTCAAAGGCAATTTTTATAATTACCGACAACGAGAACGACATTAAAACAGCACTTATCAAAACTGCCGACAGAGGAGTTACGGTGCTACCTGCTTTTGGCGGTTTTACGGGAAGAAAAAACAATATTCTTCTTTGTGTTGCGAGAAATAACGAAATTTCTGTAGTCAGACGTGCTATTATTGCTTCCGACCCTTCTGCTTTTTTCTTTATCGTAAACGCTGGAGATGTAATAGGAAAAGGCTTTAAATAAAACCTTGCAATAAGCGTTTTATTGATATATACTTGAATAGAAGTTATAGATAAATTGAAAGGTGGGCTTTTGCCCGAAATTTATTATGGAACTAAAAATAAAAAAACTAAACGAAAATGCAGTTATTCCTTCCTATGCGTCTTCTTGTGCTGCGGGGGCCGACCTTTATTCCTGTGAAGGAGAACTTAGTTTTGCCCCGGGCGAAACGAAACTTGTCCACACGGGAATTGCTATGGAAATTCCAAACGGATATGTTGGTCTAATATATGCAAGAAGCGGAATCGCTACAAAACGAGGACTTGCTCCTGCTAATAAGGTCGGTGTAATTGACTCTGACTACCGCGGAGAAATTATGGTTGCTCTTCATAATCATTCTGACAAGACTGCAAGTATTCAAGCAGGAGAGAGAATTGCTCAGATAGTAATTGCTCCCTATATTACGGCAGATTTTGTTGAAAGTCAAACGCTCGACGAAACCGAAAGAGGCCAGGGCGGTTT
>JAZSLH010000100.1:0-4614 GCA_045535275.1 Acutalibacteraceae bacterium | reverse complement strand
GCTCACAGAACGACATGGCTACGATCCGACTTGGTATTTGACCGAAAGTTCGTCGGCAACCGCGTTAACATATTCGGTTACCTTGTCGGCTAAAACGGGAATAAGTTGGCATCCGTTTTCGTCATAAAGTTTATAGCCGTTATATTCGGGTGGGTTGTGTGAAGCGGTAATAACAACGCCGCCGAAACAACCAAGATATCTAACCGAAAAGGAAAGTTCGGGGGTTGTTCTTAAATCTTCGAAAAGATAAGCCTTAATTCCGTGATAAGCCAGAACACCCGCCGTAACTTCGGCAAATTCTCGGCTCATTCTGCGGTTATCGTGGGCAATAACAATACCGTCCTGTTTTGCCTTTTCTCCTGCGTCGCAAATATAGTTAGCAAAGCCCTCGGTGGCCTTTGCAACGGTGTATATGTTCATTCGGTTACAGCCCGCACCGATAACTCCCCGCATACCCGCCGTTCCAAACTCAAGGTCTTTATAAAAACGGTCTTTAATTTCGGTTTCGTTATCGCAAATTTCTTTAAGTTCAAGCACTGTGTCCTGGTCGGAATTTTCTATCCAGTGCAGATATCTTTCTTTAAAATTCAAAACAGTCACCTCTAAAAATATCAAGTACTAACATTATATCAAAACAAAGGTGAATTTACAACTTTAATTTTTACAAATTTCTTCAACAAACCATCTGTTTTCTTCCAAAAAAAGATATTTTTCGTGCATATTTATTCGGCAGGTGTAACGAATACCCGCGCCGCCCGCTTTAAGCGAAGCGGCAGGGCGTATGTCCAGCACCTTGTCAATAGGAAAGTCAGACCCGTCTTCCCAGTGAATTTTAAGGGGTAAAACTTTTCCGTCGGCGCTAAAAAAAGCCGTAACGCCGACATAGGTTTTTTTGTATTTAATCATAATTTAAACCAACCCTCCGGATGAACTCTGTGATTTTCGTAGGGGTCAAAATCGGTGAGTTTTATATCCGAGAGAAGCGAAGCTCTTTTAATGCAGTCGCCTCCGAAACGCTCCTTTAAAACATCAACCGTTTTTTCTAAATTTTCGTTTTTTTCATTTCTTAAAACATCGCCGAAAAGGTCAAACTGAACCGTTTTGTCAAAGGAAGATAAATTAAAAGCACAAATGCCTATACTCCTTATTTTAAAAGGCTCTTTTTCGTTTAAACGAAAAAGTTCCATCGCTTTATCTAAAAGAATATTTGTCGAAGCGGTCGCAAAGGGAAGAGATATCTGTCTTACATAGGTTTCAAGTTCTGAATTTCTAACCGAAATTCCTACCTTTTCGGCTTTAAGACCTTGGTCACGAAGCCGTCTTGCAACCGTTTCGGCAAGAACTGTAAAGGTTAGTTTTATATCTTCAAAAGTCTCTAAATCACGCGGCGCCGTAACCGAATTTCCAACCGATTTAATGTTGCTTTTATGACAGGCGTTCTTAACGGGACTGTTTTCACGGCCCGAAGCAAAATCGTAAAGTAAAAGCCCGTTTTTGCCTAAAAAGGAACAAAGTTCTTCGGGTTTTGCTTTAGCAATATCCCCAATAGTAAAAATCCCTCTGCTTTTTAGTTTCTTTTCGGTAGCAGGGCCAACATAAAGCAGGTCTCGGCAGTCGAGCGGGAAAACCTTTTGCTTGTAGTTTTCCCTTGAAAAAACCGTAACAGCGTCGGGTTTTTTATAGTCGGAGCCAAGTTTTGAAAAGACCTTGTTCCAGGACACTCCTATCGAAACCGTAATGCCCAGTTCTTCCTTTATTCTTTCTCTTATACTGTGAGCAAGAAGTTCGCCCTGTTGAAAATCGTTTACATTGTCGCTAACATCAAGCCAACATTCGTCAAGCCCGAAAGATTCAACCTTGTCGGTATATTCACAGCAAATTTTCCGAACCAGATTTGAAAACCGCATATAAAGGGGATAGTTTGGGGCAACTGTAATAAGGTCGGGACATTTCTGCAAAGCCTGCCAAATAGGCTGGGCGGTTTTAACCCCCATACTTGACGCAATCTGATTTGCCGTAAGAACGATTCCGTGGCGTTCTTCGGTGCTTCCGCAAACGGCAACGGGGAAATCTCTGATTTCGGGACGGTGTAAACACTCGACCGAGGCAAAAAACTTGTTGCAGTCAACATGAAAAATTACTCTGTCCAAAAAATCCCCCCAACAAAAAGAACAAATGTTCGCAAAAGATATCATACTCCTCAAAACTCAAAAAGTCAAGTGTAAAATTGTGGTTAAGGTGACAAGAGTCGAACACTTTGCGGTTTCGCTCTCCGCCTTTCCTTATTGGTCTTTGCGTTCGTTTTAGCAAGGCGTCAGCCTTGCGTCAAACTCACGCTTCGCCTAATAAAAAATTCGGTGGCAGAAACTCTGCGACCTATCAAAACGAAAATTTTTGTGTTAGAGGAAGCCGACAAAACGCAGTAATACTGCCGTATTACAAGTTTTGAGGCAAACTATTACCGAAAATTTTGTTTTGTAGGCACAAAGGGTTCGACTCTTGTCACCTTACCTTGACAATAGTAGTATGCCGTGATATGATAAAAATGTAAAAAAATTATAAAGTCGGTGTTATTTAAATGGGCCTTTTACAATATGCAAAAGCGGGAAACCTTAAAAACTTTACAACTAAACTAAAGGAAGTTGCCGAAAAGGAAAACAGGGGCAGTTTTTCTCTTTTCGTTAAGTTTTTATACTGTTTTTTAAAAACCGGCGGCGGTTATAGTGACTTTTTAAACTATGAACTTTATAAAAGAAACTCTAAGGAACTCAGCGAGTATGTAACTATTAAGCATCAGGACTGGTTTTATGAGATAGTCAGCCCCTCTGCCTATAAAAAGTTTTTTACCGTAAAGCCCGACTTTTTGAGGAATTTCAGCAAATATATAAACCGAGATTTCTTTACCGACGGAAGCCTTGAGGAACTCGATGGTTTTCTTAAAAGAAACCCCGAATTTATGATAAAACCTTATGACGGGCTGGGAGGCCAGGGCGTCGCTAAAATGACCGGAGAAGAAGCCGTTTCTGCCGAAAAACTTTACGAAAAACTCAAAAAAGAGAATATGTTTGTCGAGGGTTATGTTAAACAAAACAGCGAGATAAACAGACTCTGCTCCGCTAGTGTAAATACTATTAGAGTTATGACCTTCAGTTACGGCGGAAAATCTCAAATTTTATATGCCGCAATGCGTATAGGAAACGGAATAAATCACTGTGATAATTTCCACCAAGGCGGAATGGGTTGTTCGCTCGATATCGAAACGGGAAAACTTATCGGAAAGGCTGTCGATAAAGACCTTAACTGCTTTGAAGTTCACCCTGTGTCAAAGGTTAAATTTGACGGTTTTCAAATACCTAACTGGGATAAGGCGAAAGAAATGGTGCTTGAGGCCGCTCTCGTTAACGACAAAATACATGTTGTAGGTTGGGATGTTGCCATAACCGAGGACGGAGCAACCTTTATCGAGGGCAACCGCCGCCCCGGTTTTGACTTGGTTCAGGTTTTATCTCAAAGGGGCAGAAAGGATATTATGCGTACCTGCCTCAATGTAATAAACGAAAACGAAGGAACTAAATATAAAATTTAGAAAAACGCGGGTAAAAACCCGCGTTTTATTATTATAAATAAAATACTAATTGAAATAATACAAAATTTATGTTAAAATTAATCAGTTAGATTGATTTTAAAAGGAGAAAAGTCTGTGTCGCATCCCCTTGATAAAATTCGTAATTTTTGTATAGTTGCCCATATTGACCACGGTAAATCTACCCTTGCCGACCGCCTTTTAGAACTCACCCAGTCGGTTAGTGAGCGTGATATGGAAGAGCAACTTCTTGACAGTATGGATTTAGAGCGTGAGCGTGGAATAACAATAAAGGCTCATGCCGTAACCCTTTACTATAAAGCGTCAGACGGGCAGGAGTATGAACTTAATCTTATTGATACTCCCGGCCACGTCGACTTTAACTATGAAGTTTCCCGTTCTCTTGCCGCTTGTGAGGGTGCCGTTTTGGTAGTCGACGCCTCTCAGGGCATCGAGGCTCAAACCCTTGCCAATACCTACCTTGCGGTAGACCACGGGCTTGAACTTCTCCCCGTTATCAACAAAATTGACCTTCCGTCTGCAGAGCCTGACCGAGTAATTGCGGAAATTGAAGATGTTATCGGAATTCCCGCCGAAGACGCTCCAAGAATTTCGGCAAAAACGGGTATAAATGTTGAAGAGGTGTTAGAGAGAATAGTTACCGATATCCCTGCCCCCACGGGCGACCGTGAGGCACCGCTTTCTGCCCTTATTTTTGATTCCTACTATGATTCTTATAAGGGTGTAATTGTTTATTTCCGTGTTGTATCCGGTAAAATAAAGGCGGGAGATAAGGTTAAAATGATGGCGACAGGTGCCACCTTTGACGTAGTTGAGGTTGGAAGAAAAAGAGCCACAAGCCTTGAAATCTGCGACTGTCTTGAGGCGGGCGAGGTAGGCTACCTTGCTGCGTCTATTAAAACGGTTTCAGACGCCCGTGTCGGAGATACAATAACCCTCGCAGACGCCCCTTGCAGTGAGGCCTTATCCGGTTACCGCAAGGTAAACCCTGTTGTTTTCTGCGGAATTTA
>JAZSLH010000001.1:0-5531 GCA_045535275.1 Acutalibacteraceae bacterium | reverse complement strand
CGTCTAAAAAAAGACGGCATGCCTTAAAGACATATTCGTCACCGTCATATACCACCACTTTATTCAAGTACCGTTTAACCTCTCCCAGTGTCATATCTCAACATCATCCTCAAATGCCGTACCGCTACGGTCTGTTTTGCTTTCGTGCCAGGTGTCCAGTTCGTGAAATTTCTGATGCTTTAAATCGAACCACAAATTTATAATCCCTGTTCTGCCGAATTTATTTTTATCAAGCATCAGCTCGGTTTCCTCCGGGGAATACTCCCCTTCCCTTTTGGATGCAACATAAGGACGGTGCAGCAAGGCAATATAATCTCCATCCTGCTCAAGTCCGCCCGATTCTTTAAGGTCGCTCATCGTCGGCGCATCCTTACCCGCTCTGCTAAGTTGCGAAAGCACAAGAATAACGCAACCGGTTGCCTTTGCCGTTCGCTTAAAAAGGTTGGATATGTAATCAATTTTAGACCTGACGTTCTCAAATTTTCCTGTTGATGAAATTATCTGCATAAAGTCAACCACCGCCAAATTAGGCTTGTGTTCGGTTATCAGATTGCAAATATACTCTACGTTGTAAACATCGTCAACAACTATAAACCGTCCTTCATCTTTGAGTTTTTCGGCAAATTCTGCTGTATAATAAAAATCACTTGCGTCAAGCGTGTTTCGGCTAAATTTTTCGTACTCAATTCCCTTCTCGGCAGATATCATTCTTTCAAATATCATCTCGGCCGACATTTCAAGCGAAAAGAATAAAACCTTTTTATCTGGGTCAGAAAGTTGATTTGCTGCAATATTAAGGGCAAAAGTCGTCTTTCCGGTCGAAGGCCTTGCTCCAACTATGAATACCGTACTCTTCCTGATACCTCCAAGAATATGGTCTATTATTCCAAACCCTGTCATTATAGCATCCTTGCGTCTGTTGATGCCGTCCAGAAAGTCATCTATATTTCGTGCGTTGATTTCGGTTATGTTGTTTATAAGCCGTTTTTGGCTTTCATCATCAACCATTTTCTGAACGGTAGATACCGACACATCTCCGTCAACAGCAAGATTGTTAAACTGTTTTATCAGTCTGCGCTGACTTGCCATCTCTTTAAGCAGTCTAAAATGCTCGTCAAACATAATTTCAGATACCGCTATCTGCACACATGCCTGAATTATCGGACGATATTCAGCGCCGCACTTGTTAGCAAGGGTAATAAAGTCAAAATTCTTATCCACCTTTGCAAGTTCTTTCATTGAAAGAGCGAGTAAACTGTGCTGAGCATAATCAAAATCATCAGCCTCAAGCAGCATAGCCTTTTCGCGAAGCGTATCAAACACCAGTATCTCTCCGATAACTGCACGTTCTATATCAATATCGCTTCTGTTCACATACTCGCCCCCTTAATCGTCTCCAAGATATTTAACGCCTGAATATCCGTCCTTGTACACAGACTTGTCTTTCAGTTCCTTGCTGTCCCATACTCGCAACAACTTCTGCCAGTCGGTTATCTTTTTACCGTCCTCGGTCTGCCAACCGTTTTTGGAATAATGCTTAAAGAACTTCTCACCGTCAACATTAAGGCCCTCTTTAGAAACAAAGGAAAGAATTTCAGAAAGTTGTGGTACGCGCGCACGCGCGTTACTACTATTTTTAATCTTCTTATTATTCTTAATATTCTTACGATGTTGTTGCTCGTTTGTTGTTCGTTTGTTGCTCGTTTGTTGCTCGTTTGTTATTGGATTGTTGCTGTTTGTGTTAGAGGTGTCTTCTTCAGATTGATAATTCTCCCAATTTACCACAGTTATAACCGTAAATTTGTTTGTTGATGTGCTTGTTATTTCTCCCGTACTTTCTAACTTTTTTAGTGCTGTTCTTATCTGTTGAACAGAAAAACCCAAATCTTCGGCAAGTCGTTTATAACTAGTAACAAACTGCCCGGATTTAAGTCGCTGTTCCATCCAACTGAAATCTTTAAAAGAAGCCATTAAAAGACAATGCAGAAATAAACTTTTAACCACGCTGTCCTGGTACCAACCCCACCGAATAAGTTTTCGAAATAGTTTTATATATCCATTAAGTTCCTGCATTTTCTCACCTCTCTATCTCCCCGTCCAGCACCATCTTGCAGATTGTATATATCTCCAGAGCCATATTCTCACGGCTTATAAACTTAATCCGAAGACCATAGTCAAGTTCCAACCTGTGAAGCATTCCCCAAAAGGCTTTTTCGGAGTAATTATTCGGGTAATCGTGACTCAGAATACCGTCCCACCCCGAAACCTGCTCTACAAGCAAATACTTGTGTTTTTTGTTTATCGCACGTTTGAGTTCACGGCGGAAAGCGTCATCATATTCGGTCTTTCCGCTGGTCCTCTTTTTCTTCTGTCCGTAAAGGCTCTGCGCCAACTCCTGAAGACTATTCTTTCTCTCAATAAAGATTTCGTCGGTAAAATATGTATCTACGGGAAACCCAAGTTCGGGGACGGCTTCAATCATAAAGCCGTAATCCCCCTCCCCAATAGATTTCTGCCTGTACTTAATACCGTGAGAATCGAAATAATCTAAAATATGGTCGTTAACCTGCTCGTTGGTCTGACAAAGAATATACAGATGAGAAAGTAGTTCCTTGTATTGTTTTTCTGTATAATGTCTCTTCATCTTATCTTACTAAAAAGGCAGGTCACCTTGGTCATCCGACTCCTCGGTAAATCCGGCATTTCTGTCAGATACCCTGTCATATTCGTCATCGTCAAGTCTCTTAAGTTCGGGTACCGTAAATCTGCCGGCACGAATGTCCTCCACGGGCAAAAAGTCAGTAACAATTACCCTCTGCTTAATCTTGTCGTCGTTGCCTACATATTCCTCATATCCGATTACAAGGCCGATAAGTTTGCGCTTAAGTTTCTTCTCGTCATTATCAAACTTAAAGCCCGAATTAGACTTTTCAAAAGCCGTGAGCATCTTTTTAAAGAAACCACGTGCTTTTTCCTTGTAACTCTTAATGAAATGAGCGCCCCAAAAGCCCTTGCTGTCATAAAGGTTTCGGTAATAGTTTTTGTATTCACCCTCGGCTATATCGAACTCAAGGTATAAATACTCCTTGTCGGGCTTGTCCTCAACCGAGGTTATTCCGCATACATATCCGCCTGCGGGAAGTTTCTCAAAATCTTTTACCTCTTCAACATTATTCCAATCAATATTTTTCATAAAACTTTCCTCCGTTATAACTCATAATATTCTCTTATTGTGTTGTCTACCGCCTTTAAATCGTTGTCGATAATGCGTTCAAACATCTCCATCGGCGACTTGGCGGTAGTATAGCCGTCCGACTGTGTTTCAAATATGTGCCTATCCCCGTCAATACGACAGTAAAGCACTATACTGAAAAGTCCCTCTACCGTTAACTGATTGTCGAGCATTTTACCAATAGTCTTCGCCTTAATTTTTCCCGTTTCGGTAGTTTCGGTATGGTGTAGAAAATATACTATGGTGTCATCAGGCATTTGCTTAATTATGTAATCAAGCATATTTCTGAACCTTAAGGCGATATCGGTAAACTTGTTGTAGCCGGTCTCTTTGGCTCGGTCGAACATCTCAAACGCCAAAAGATATTGACTGTCATCAATTACATATATTTTCTTTTCTTTCTTGGCCAAAGTTTTCCCGATAGCAGAATAGTCAGCGTTTTTAATTACATCAAGTTTCTTTCTAAAAGGCATCATTTTGTTTGCAACATTAAAAACAGTTACCTCGTTTTCATTGAAATTACGCAAACTAGCACTTTTACCACTTCCGGATTCGCCCAAAATTAAAACTGGGATTCCCATATTATTCCTCCTTTTTTATAAGCGGACACTTGTCCCCTACGAATCTGTTCGGATATGCTACAGGTTCCTTGTTAAGTTGACACATTCTCTCATTCGACGAAAGGTAAGGACAGCGCATACAGGATATGTCAGCGTTTCCCTTAAAGTCCACCGGGAAGAATACCTCTATCACCGTATAGGCTTTTATATAAGACGCTACACCGCTTTCAAAGTTTGCCATCCCTCTCTAACCTCCCAAGAATTTCATCCTGCTCCATTCGGGTTTTGCCCTTAAGCAGTTCTCTTACATATCTCTCAAAATCTGTCTCAAATTCATCAGGCATATTCTATCTCCAAACCTCATTCAGAGTCCTCAAGGCTCTTGGAATATTCATCGGCCGTTCTAATATTATCGAGCATGTTTCTCCTGGATATAATACCTTTGAGCCTATCAATTTCAAATCGGTTGAGTCTGTTTTCCTCTCGCTGTTTTTCAAGCCTCATTCCCTCAATAATCCAGCCCGCCAGCGACCCGAAGGCCACCAGAATTAAAAGTAGTAAAAAAAATAACATTAACCAATATGCCGTAATCATCTTTATACCTCCTCTATGTTTTCTGTGAGAATCTCATACACGCTCTTGCTCTCGCCGTCGCTTCTCATATCAAATATCTTTGCGTCAATATCGTTTGGCAGTTCAAACTCATCACTTCCTGCAACCGATATCATAAGTTCAAACATACTGCTTCGAGCAATATCAAATTCCGTATCATCAAGCGCAGTCGAATTAAGCGCGTCGCATACACTGTGTTCAAATTCGTTAAGAGAGCGCATAATATCTACAAGTTGGTCAAGAATCTCTCTGCGTCCTATTTCGTTTCTTATTAGTGGTTTATATCCGGTTTCTTTGCATTTCGGGCAAACATACCAGTCTTCAAAAGGCGGATTTGAAAAGCCGTGCCTTTCAGTCAGGTGCTTCGGCTCCTCAAACACCGCTTTACAGCTTAAACATTTAAACATAATTTCCTCCTATGTAGTCAGTTTTATAAGTTTGGCGCGTCTTCTCTCAAGGTCCGCAATATCCAACCCCCATACCTTAAATGCAATATCGGTAGGAACGTTGTGTGTGTTCCAGGGAAGCCTCCCCGTTTTTACCATCTCATCTCTGACTATCTGTTTAAGTTTAGCCACCGTTGCACTGCTCTTGGCATCAAATATCTCCTGAATATCCTTGCTCGATAGTTCAAAAGTTTCATAATAAAACCTCACGGCAGCATCTATGTTTTTCACATTAGGCCTTCTGATGTTGTCGGCCATAATTATCCCTCCTTGACATATCCGCATATATCGGATATAATTTAATAAAGTATTTTTGCTTTGCCACCCTGTTAGGAGTTGCTGCTCCTCGGGTGGCCTTTTTATTTACCACCATTTTATTTTCTTCAACCGTTCTCCCCTCCTTTTGTCAAATTTTGTCGAATTCCGCCGAAAAATGTTCAGTTTTTCTGAACTCAATGAGCAAAAAAATATAACCCTATGTCTGCGGCTTCAATACCTAAAACATCACAAATTTTAGAAATTTCAGCCTGTTTAAACTTCGCCTTATTGTTTAGTTTCTGACTTAATGTAGGCGGCTGTAAACCTATAAGTTTTGCTAATACATCTTGGGTTATGTTTTTTTCTTTCATTTTTCCTAAAAGTTTACTGTAATCGTATGGCATCTTTTCACCTCCCCTTTAC
>JAZSLH010000180.1:0-6086 GCA_045535275.1 Acutalibacteraceae bacterium | reverse complement strand
CCAGATATCACGCGCATAATCTGCAATAGAGCGGTCTGCGGCAAAAATACCCGAACCGGCAATATTATTAAGCGACATTTTATTCCACGCCGTCTTGTCGGCATAAATAGCGTCAACCTTGCTGTGTGCGGCACAGTAGTCGGCAAAGTCGGCCGAAGCCATATAGTAGTCAACGTTTGTCAGCGTGTGATAAATGTTGTCAAATGAAGTTCCGTTAATACCTTTTCCAATAAAGTCAAGGCACCGTTTAAGGTCGGTGTTGTTTGCAATATAGGTTGAGGGGTTATAACCCTGTTTGCGAAGAGCCATAACTTCGGGGGTGCGAAGACCGAAAATAACAATATTGTCGTCGCCAACCGCCTCGTGAATTTCAACGTTTGCGCCATCCTCTGTTCCAAGGGTAACCGCACCGTTCATCATAAACTTCATATTACCCGTTCCGCTAGCCTCGGTAGAAGCAAGAGAAATCTGTTCGCTGATTTCTGCGGCGGGAATCATAAGTTCTGCCATAGTAACTCTGTAGTCTTCAAGGAAGAAAACCTTTAACTTGTCTTTACAAGCAGGGTCGTTATCAATAACCTTTGCAAGACTGTATATCATCTGAATAATCTGCTTTGCAAGAAGATAACCAGGGGCAGCCTTTGCTCCGAAAATATAGGTTTTGGGGGTAAAAGGAGCGTTCGGATTTTCTTTTATGAAAAGATAATCTTTAATTATATGAAGGGCGTTAAGGTGCTGACGCTTGTATTCGTGCAAACGCTTAACCTGCATATCAAATATAGAATCGGGGTTTAAAATAACGCCCGTCTGCTCTTTTACATAAGAAGCAAATCTCTCTTTATTGTGACGCTTAATATCGGCAAGTCGGTCAAGAACCGCCTTGTCTTCAACAAAAGCAGAAAGTTTTGAAAGTTCAGATGCGTCTTTAACAAATCCGTCGCCGATAAGTTCGCCAATAAGAGAGGAAAGTTCGGGGTTAGCCTGGCAGAGCCATCTTCTATGGGCAATTCCGTTGGTGACATTAGTGAACTTTTCGGGGGTAACTTTATAGTAGTCGTTAAACAGACTGTCTTTAAGAATTTCGCTGTGAAGACGTGAAACACCGTTTACCTTATGACTTGCAATAACCGAAAGGTTTGCCATCTTAACAACTCCGCCCGAAATTATAGCGGTGCGTTCAACCATATCGGCATCGTGGGTAAGTTCGTACATTTCATAACGATAACGGTTGTCGATTTCCTTTACAATCTGATAAATTCTGGGAAGACGGGTCTTGAAAAGTTCTTCACTCCAACATTCAAGAGCCTCTTGCATAACCGTGTGGTTAGTGTAAGCGATTGTCTTGTTTACAATTCCCCAAGCCTTGCTCCACTCATAACCGCACTCATCGAGCAAGAAACGCATAAGTTCAGGAACCGATAGGGCACGATAGGTGTCGTTAATATGAATAGCAACCTTTTCGCCTAAATTTTCAAGGGTATTATACTTATTAAGATGACGGCGGAGAATGTCCTGAATAGAAGCGGAAACAAGGAAATACTGCTGACGAAGGCGAAGTGATTTGCCTTCATAATGGTTATCTTCGGGATAAAGCACCTTGCTGATTGCTTCACACTGTGCCTGTTGCTCCATAGCCCCTGTGTAGTCGCCTCGGTTAAAGGCCATCATATTAAAGTCGGGTGCTTTAGCGCTCCAAAGACGAAGAGCGTTAACCGTCTTTCCGTCCTTACCCGCAACCATAAGGTCATAAGGGATAGCCTTAACAACGCTGTAATCCCTATGCTCAACATGATGATATTTTCCGTTCCATTGTTCGTCAATCCAGCCGTCAAAATGAACTTCGCATTCTCCCGAAGGTCTGCGCTCAAGCCAGACTTCGCCGCCCGGTAGCCAGTTATCAGGAAGTTCGGTCTGCCAACCCTCAACTAATTTTTGGCGGAAAATACCAAAATCATATTTAAGACAGTAACCCATAGCGGGATAACCGCCTGATGACAGTCCGTCAAGGAAACAGGCGGCAAGGCGTCCAAGACCTCCGTTACCAAGTCCTGCGTCGGGTTCAAGTTCGTAAAGGTTGTCAAGGTCAACATTAAAACCCTTGAGCGCCTTTTCCATTTTCGAGGAGAGGTCAAGGTTATAAAGACTGTTTTTAAGTGAGCGGCCCATAAGGAATTCCATACTTAAATAATAAATAGTCTTAGCCTCTTTTGTCGAAACCTCCTGTCTGAAATCAGACCTGCGGTCACGCATAATATCTAAAACAACAAGAGTAGTTGCCTTGTAGAAAAGCTCATCTGAAGCGTTATCGGGGGAAACGCCGAAATTGTGATAGAGTTTTTTCTCAATTTGTTCTTTTAAATATTTAGGGGTATACTCTTTCATTTGTTTGCTCCTTTAACAAGGTATAATTCTTCTATAATATATAATACTCTAAACAGAACAAAAATGCAAGTATCTAATATTACAAAAATAAGCCGAATTTTAGGCAATTTGCACAAAAGATTAAAAAAATAAACATATAAAACAATCAATAAAGGTTAAAATAAACAAAAAAGGAAGAAATTTATCAAATAATAAACGCCCCGTAGAACGGGGCGTTTAAAAATCTTGATTATTCCTCTTCGGGAATATCTTCGGTTTCGCACTCGATATATCCGTCAGGACACTCTTTACGGGTGATGAAACGGTCAACGAGAATGGCAACGCCGACTGCCATAGTAACAACAGCCACAATACCGGTGATAATCCAGAGTACATGCTTTAATTTCATAATATCAACCGCCTTTACAGTTTTTCTAAAATAATTATACATACAAAATGCCAATATGTCAATAAATCATTACAAATCAGACAAAAAATTTTTGTACTGATTTAAAAATAGTAGAATTATTTATAATGATATGGTATAATTCTATAAATATATTTACTGAATTGGAGGATATAAATTGTCTGTAACTGTTTTTGACCTTGCCAAAGGTGTACAAGGTTATTATATCAAGAATGAGCGATTTAATACAACCTTGGTTTCGTATAATTTTTATATTCCGTTAAACGACAAGAATATGGCGACCTATTCTTTGCTTGTTTACCTGCTTACAAGTTGCAGCGAAAAGTATCGTGATTATATCGGTCTTAATCTTCGTTTGCTTGAACTTTACGGAGCCGACCTTTCTTGCTCTGCAACAAAATGTGGGGATTGTTTTCATATAAAGGTTGCTGTAAGCGTTATAAACAATAACCTTTCTTTTGATGATACTAAACCCGTAAACGAAGCGGCAAAACTTTTAAGCGAATTGCTTTTTGCCCCCGCTACCGAAAACGGCAGTTTTTATTCTTCTGATATCGAAAGAGAAAAACGTAAAACCGTTGAGAGAATTGAGGGGGAAATAAATAATAAAAGGGCGTTTGCCAGAACAAGACTTTTAGAGGAAATGTTCGGCGCCGACCCTTACGGAAAATTCAGTTTCGGCACCGTAGAAGAGGTTCAGAAAATTTCGGGAGAAGAACTTTACTGTGCCTGGGAGAATATGCTCAAAACCGCCTTTATCCGTATAAATGTTGTGGGGAAAGAACTTCCCGAAGAAGTATTTAAACAGGCTGAGAATTTGTTTAAACAAACAGACAGGAAAGATATTACCGATATATCCCGTTTTGTAAAAATTCCTGAGGCCGAAGAGGTTAAAACGGTTACCCAAAGAATGAATATTACCCAGGGCAAACTGGCAATGGGCTTTACAAGCCAACTTCACGGAAATCTTTCCAAGGCCGCACCCCTTAGTCTGTTTTGTGACATTTTCGGGGGAGGTCCCTACTCAAAACTATTTGAAAATGTAAGAGAAAAGCAGTCGCTTTGTTATTACTGTACCGCCTCTTCAAGAAGAAGCAAAGGCTTTGTAACGGTAGAGTCGGGAGTAGAAGAGGTCAATGCCGATAAAACGGTTGAGTCGGTAATGAAAGAACTTGCCGATATGCAAAACGGCAACTTTTCCGACAGCGTGATTGAGGCTTCTAAAAAGTCGGTTATCGACAGTCTTAACAGTTATAATGACAATGC
The DNA here is from genome assembly GCA_045535275.1 of Acutalibacteraceae bacterium. Lineage (GTDB taxonomy): Bacteria > Bacillota > Clostridia > Oscillospirales > Acutalibacteraceae > SFWF01. The sequence goes on along the minus strand of JAZSLH010000180.1, from coordinate 2,032 downwards.
TTCGGCTCTTGATGTGTGGTATAGCCGTGACCTTGGCGATTTAAGTTCTCCAAGCGAGGCTGCCGAAATTGTCCGTAATGTAACAAAAGAGCAGATTATATCCGCCGCCAAGGGCGTAAAACTGCATACAGTTTATAAACTTTTGCCGAAAGGAGATAAAGAATAATGGTCAAAACGGAACATTATACAGATGCTCTCCTCGGCGAATACACCTATGCAAGGCACGAAAGCGGACTTTCGGTTTATATAATGGAGAAAAAGGGCTTTACTTCAAGCCACGCTATTTTCGGAACGAAATACGGCTCGATTGATGTTAAGTTCAGCCGTAACTCTGGCCCTGAAATTGAAGTTCCCGCCGGAATTGCCCATTTTTTAGAGCATAAACTTTTTGAAAGCGAAGAGGGAGATGCGTTTACAAGGTTTTCGGCAACCGGAGCCTACGCTAACGCCTATACCTCGTTTGACCGTACTTGCTATCTCTTTTCTTGCAGTAAAAATTTCAAAGAGAATTTTGAAATTCTGCTCGACTTTGTTCAGTCGCCCTATTTTACTGCCGAAACCGTAAAAAAAGAGCAGGGGATAATCGGTCAGGAAATTAAAATGTATGACGATAATCCGGGTTGGCGTGTGATGTTTAATCTGCTTTGTGAAATGTATGAAGAACACCCCGTTAAAACCGATATTGCGGGTACGGTAGAATCAATATCGAAAATTGATGATAAACTGCTTTACGAATGCTATAATACCTTCTATAATCCGTCGAATATGTTTATCTGCGTTGCGGGAAATGTTAAAACCGACGAGGTGCTCACGCTTGTTGATAAATATATCAAAAAGTGTGAACCCGTAAAAGTGAAAAAAGCGGTTTATAAAGAAGATAAAAAGGTAAAGTCACATTATGTTGAACAGCAACTTGAGGTTGCCAAACCGATTTTCTGTTTAGGTTTCAAAGAGATTCTCAAAACCGAAACTCCAACCCTTAAGGATAGAATAGTTGCAAGTATTTTGCTTGATTTGCTCTGCTCAGACTGTTCTGAACTTTACCGCCGTCTTGTTGATTCGGCTCTCATAGGAGATGAATTTTCGGCTGAATATTTCTGCGGAAAAGGATACTCCGCTTTTATAATAGAGGGCGAAACCGAGTCGCCAAAGACCGTCGCAGAGGAAATTCAAAAGGAAATTGATAGGCTCTCCCTCGGAGAAATTGACCTTAAACTTCTTTCGGCAATTAAAAAATCCGCCTATGCAGATGCAGTAAAGCGTTTTGACAGTACCGACTCAATAGTATCTGATATGGTCGACTGTGCTCTTTTTGGAGGAGGACTTTTTGATACGGCCGAAGTTTTGAAATCCATAACCGCTGAAGATATTACCTGTCGGCTCAAAACATTAAGACAAGAATCTAGTGTTCTGTCTGTAATAAAATCAAGGAAAGGATAATAAAAATGGTTGCTAGTGTAAATCATGTTACAATTTTCGGCTTGGACCTGACCATCGACTCGGTCGCCTTTAAACTTCCTATCGGTGAAAACGGATGGACAGTTTACTGGTATGGAATTTTAATTGCTTTAGGTTTTGTTTGTGCCCTTGTTTACGGTTATTCAAACGCTAAAAGATTTGGTGTAGATACCGACCGTATGCTTGATGTAATTCTTGTCGCTACCCCCTGTGCAGTTCTTGGCGCAAGAACCTATTATGTGCTTTTTGACCCTAACGGACAGATAAATTCGGTGTCGGAATTTTTCGGTCTTAACGGTTCGGGATTTTCGGGCCTTGCAATTTACGGAGGAATAATTGGCGCGGTTGTTTCGGGTGTTATTGACGCTAAAATCCGTAAGGTTAGGCTTTTCGACCTGTTAGACCTTGCTTCAATCGGTTTTCTTATAGGCCAGGGTATAGGCCGCTGGGGAAATTTCTTCAATCAAGAGGCTTTCGGCGGACCTACGGGAAGCGACTTCTGGGGAATGACAAGTGAAAATGTTGTGTCTAAATTTATTATAGAAGATTTAGACCCTAATGCACTTGCCCACCC
>JAZSLH010000091.1:0-4624 GCA_045535275.1 Acutalibacteraceae bacterium | reverse complement strand
TAAGGGCTTTTACCGATTCTTCGGTTTTTTCCTTGCCTTCAATGGCACTGACATAAACCTTGGCATAGGACATATCCCCCGAAACATCGAGTTTAACGATTGAAAGAAGTTTGCTGACTCTGGGGTCCTTAATTTCGGTTAAAATCTCCGAAAGGGCATATTTAATGTCGGACGTAACACGACCCATTTTAAAACCGGCCATATTCTACCTCCTGTTTTTTGATTTTGTCGTTAAGACAATTCGTCAAGAAATTTTATTGATAGTTAAACAATGAGATAAATTGTTTCACAGGGAAGCCGCGCCCGTGCAGGCATATACTGATATTCCAAACGGGCAAGGCAATGCTGTGGGGCAATTTATCCACTTTTTAATCTCTGTATTCTTCGACAATATAAGCCTCGAATATATCGCCCTCTTTAATGTCGGCAAATTTTTCAAGACTTATACCGCATTCGTAACCTTGAGCAACTTCCTTTACATCGTCTTTAAAGCGACGCAGAGAATCAATTTTATCTTCGGCAACAATTACGCCGTCACGGACAACGCGGATGTTGCAGGCACGGGTAATTTTACCCTCGGTAACATAACCGCCGGCGATAGTTCCGACACCCGAAATTTTAAAGGTGTTACGAACTTCGATTGCACCCATTTCAACATCACGGTATTTGGGAGCGAGCATACCTTTCATTGCCGATTCGATTTCTTCGATAGCGTCATAGATTACTCTGTAAAGACGCATATCTACGCCGTCACGCTCTGCGGCAGCCTTTGCAACCGAGTCAGGACGGACATTGAATCCGACAATAATAGCACCCGAAGTCTGAGCAAGCATAACGTCGGTTTCGTTTACACCGCCTGCGGCTCCATGAATAACCTTAACGCGAACTTCGTCGTTAGAGAGTTTTTCAAGCGACTGTTTAACCGCTTCAACCGAGCCCTGAACGTCGGCTTTAACGATAAGTTTAAGTTCTTTGAGTTCGCCCTCGCCGAGTTTATCAAAGAGGTTATCAAGAGTAACCTTGGAAGCGGCGGCTTGAGCCTCGTCTTTAATCTTTTGTTTTCTTTGTTCAACGAGTTCACGGGCAAGACGCTCGTTGGAAACGGCATCGAAAACATCTCCCGCGGTTGGAACTTCGGTAAGCCCCGCAACCTCAACAGGAACAGAGGGACCTGCTTCTTTGAGTTTTGCTCCGCGTTCGTTGGTCATAACACGGACTCTGCCGACAGAGGTACCCGCAATAACAATATCGCCGGTTTTAAGGGTTCCGTTTTGGACAAGAAGGGTTGCGATAGGTCCGCGTCCCTTATCAAGACGGGCTTCGATTACAACGCCCTTTGCCTTACGGTTGGGGTTGGCTTTAAGTTCAAGCATTTCGGCAACCAGAAGAACATTTTCAAGCAAAGTATCAATTCCGTCGTGGGTTTTAGCCGAAACGGGAACGCAGATAATATCTCCGCCCCATTCTTCAGGAACTAAAGAATGCTCGGTAAGTTGTTGCTTAATGCGGTCGGGGTTAGCCTCGGGTTTATCCATTTTATTGATTGCAACAATAATCTGAACCTCGGCGGCTTTGGCGTGGTTAATTGCCTCAATGGTTTGGGGCATAATACCGTCATCTGCCGCAACAACGAGAATTGCAATATCGGTTGCCATTGCTCCACGCTGACGCATAGAGGTAAAGGCGGCGTGACCAGGGGTGTCAAGGAAGGTAATGTCCTGACCCTTTGCATTTACTCGGTAAGCACCAATATGCTGAGTAATTCCGCCGGCTTCGGTATCGGTAACGGCGGTATTGCGGATTGCGTCGAGAAGAGAGGTTTTACCATGGTCAACGTGACCCATAACAACCACAACGGGACTTCTTGGGAGAAGATTCTCTGCGGTGTCTTCGGTTTCGTCCATAATCTGCTCTTCGATTGTAACAACAACGGCACGTTCAATTTTTGCACCCATTTCGGTTACAACGATTTCGGCGGTATCATAGTCAATAGTCTGGTTTACAGAAGCCATCATTCCGAGTTTCATAAGTTCCTTGATAACCTCGGCGGCGGTCTTCTTTAAGGCGGCAGCAAGTTGACCTACCGTAATTTCGTCACCAACGGTAACGGTAATCGGGGTCTTCTTGATGCGTTCAAGTTGAATTCTGCGCATCTTTTCTGCCTCTATCTCCTTTTTGGATTTCTCCTGACGGCGATAGTTCTGTGACTTCTGATTTATCTTCTGCTTTCTTTGAGAATCATCTCTCATAGAGTTTGCAGGAGCAATATTTTCGTACTTTTCGTTGTATTTCTCCATATCAACATTAGAGAAACGGGTATCAACGGTTCTGCGCTCGACAGGGCCACGGTTGGGGGCGGCACCTGCGGGGCGGTCTTCTTTTTTGCGAGCCTGGAAAGGTTTGGGGTCGGACGGCTTATGCTCGGTTTTAACCTCTGCCTTTTCTGACTTTTCTGCCTTTTTAGGCTCCTGCTTAGCGGTTTCTTTTTTAGGCTGAGCCTTTGGTGTTTCTTTTTTGGGCTCTGCCTTTTCTTTTTCTTTGCGCTTAGCAGCCATTTCGGCTTCCTGAGCCGCCTTTAACTGCTCAAGAATTGCCATTTGAGCGGCAAGATTCTGGTCTTTTTTGGCCTGTTTTGCCTTTTCCTGCTGCTCGCGGGCGGCTTTACCCGTTTCAAAATATTTATCAAAACTTTTTACCTCGTTTTTGAGGGTTAAAGCGGCGAAAACAATATTGATTTCCTCTTCACTAAGAGAAGAACCCGATTTCTTTTCGGCTCCGCTGTGCTCCTTTATAATGGCAGCAATATCTTTAACGGCAAGTTTAAAATCGGCCGCTGCAGTGTTAATTTTATATTTCTCCATCATAGCGTTTTTCCTCCTTATAGTTCTTCATTACGGCGTCTGCAAAACCTTTATCATTAACGGCTATAATACCGCAGTTTTTACCAAGTCTTTTAGAAAGGGTTTGTGTAGTGACGCCTATGAGTACGGCGACGGGAATGTTAACCTTATCTGCTCTGTATTTTAGTTCTTTAACGCTTTTTTCCGATATGTCTTCGGCGGCTAGGGCGAGTTTTGCTTTTTTTGAGGTTATGGCGAACTCAGTAGCATGGGTGCCGAAAGAAATTTTCCCTGCCTTTGCGGCAAAGGACAAAAGGGTTAAGATAGAATCAGTTTTCACTCTTTAACTCCTTTAATATATTTTCTGCGACATCTTCGGGAATTTTTACCCCGAAGGCTCGTTCAAAACTTTTGCATTTTAGCGCTAAACTGAAACAGTCAACATTTTTGCAGATATATGAGCCTCTGCCGTTTTTACGCGAAGTTAAGTCCAGGACGATTTCACCCTCAGGCGTTTTTACAACCCTTACGAGTTCCCTTTTGGGTTTCATCTCTTTACAACCGCCGCACTGACGCATAGGAGTCTTTTTATTCTGCATAGTTTACCTCCCGTTTAATATGAAAATATTAACGACTACTCTTCTTCGCCGTAGAAACCGCTTTCGGGGCGGATATCAATTTTCCAACCCGTCAGTTTTGCGGCAAGACGGACATTCTGGCCCTTGTTTCCGATTGCGAGTGACAACTGTGCGTCGGGAACGGTTACCTTTGCTGCCTTGGGGTCTTCGCTTATTATTTCAACCGAAACAACCTTGGAAGGAGATAAAGCCTCGCTAATGAAAGCGGCAGGGTCTTCAGAATATTTAACAATATCAATTTTCTCTCCTGCAAGTTCGCTTACTATTGTATTTACACGGGCACCTCTGGGGCCTATACAAGCACCGACAGGGTCGATTTCAGGGTTTGCCGACCAAACGGCAAGTTTAGTACGGGAACCGGCCTGACGGGAAACGCTCTTGATTTCAATAGTTCCGTCGAAAATTTCGGGAACTTCGGTTTCGAAAAGACGCTTTACAAGACCCGGGTGGGTACGGGAAAGCATAATTTTAGGTCCTTTTTCGGTTTCTTTAACATCGACAACATAAACTTTTACGTGGTCGCCCTCACAGAGTTCCTCTCCGGGCACCTGTTCAAGTTTAGGAAGGGTTGCTTCGCTTTTACCGATAGTAACGGCAGCGTTGCCTGTTTTGGGGTCAATACGCTGGATAACGGCGGTCAGAAGTTCGCGGTTGTGGGACTGGAATTCAGAGAGGGTCTGACTGCGTTCAACATCACGGATTCCCTGACGGATAACGTGTTTTGCGGTGGTTGCAACAATTCTTCCGAACTGACGGGTATCCATTTCAATTTCAACAAACTCGGCGTCTGCCTTTGCTTTGTACTGAGTTTTGGCTTCGTCGCGGAGAATCTGAATTCTGGGGTCTTCTACCTCATCGACAATATCCTTACGGAGAACTACCTTGAAAATTTCGTTCTCGCAGTCGATTGTGCAGGTTATGTTCTCGGTTGTACCATAGTCTTTACGAAGAGCAACTACGATTGCCGCAGAAATTTTTTCGGCAATATATTCCGCAGGAATACCCTTTTCGGCCTCCATAAAGCGAAGCGCTTCAAAAAACTCCTTTGATTGATTTTTGGTTGATTTTTTTGCTTTAGCCATTTTCCTTTGTACCTCCATTTATATAAATGAATAATTTAAAAATTTGCATCATCAAGTTTAACCG
>JAZSLH010000148.1:0-4992 GCA_045535275.1 Acutalibacteraceae bacterium | reverse complement strand
CAGGACGGGTGTCACCTGTATTTTTCTTATAATCATTGTAGACGCTTACTGCAACAGCGGTATGAGTATCAATAAGATATCCGTACTTTTCAAATATTTCTTTTATAGTAGCATAAGTACTTTCCTCACTACAGAAACTGCCATAAAAATGTTCTTTTATTTTAGCAAATACTTCATCTGTTACTGTATATTTGCCTTCATTCTTAAGGCTTTCCTGCCATAAGGAAACCTGCTTATCATTATGACCTGTTAACTCGTAAAGCATTCTTTCGAGGTTTGAGGAAATAAGTATATCCATTGAAGGAGAAATTGTTGTATAAAAACTTCTGTTGCGGTCATAGGTTCCGCTTGAAATAAAGTCGGTCAAAACATTGTTAGAGTTTGAAGCGCAGATAAGTTTGTTAATCGGCACACCCATAATCTTTGCATAATAAGCCGCAAGAATGTTTCCGAAATTGCCTGTAGGAACAACTACATTGAAACCGTCTTTAAGATAGGCTTCTCCCTTATCTAAAAGGTCGCAATATGCAGATATATAGTAGATAATCTGCGGAGCAAGTCGACCCCAGTTTATAGAGTTAGCACTGGAAAATTCCATATTGTTTTTGGCGAGAATTTCTTTAATACTATCATCGGTAAAGATAGTTTTTACGCCCGATTGTGCATCGTCAAAATTTCCGTTTATGGCGCAAACATAAACATTTTCACCCTTTTGGGTATTCATCTGTAGTTGCTGCATTGCGCTAACACCGTCGTTAGGATAGAAAACCATAATTTCGGTATCTTTTACATCCTTAAAACCTTCAAGAGCAGCCTTTCCGGTGTCACCCGAGGTTGCAACTAGAATTACAGTTTTCTTTCCATTTGAAACCTTTGAAGCAGAGGTGGTTAAAAGATACGGCAAGATTTGCAGAGCAAGGTCTTTAAAGGCACAGGTAGGACCGTGCCACAGTTCAAGTATATTTACAGACTCATCAAGAGATTTTATTGGTGCGGGCTCATCATTATCAAAAGAGCCTTTATAAGCACCTTCGGTACAGTATTTTAACTCCTCCTCAGTAAAGTCGGTAAGAAAGTTTTTAAAAACATACTGTGCTCTTCCTACATAATCAAGTTTTTTAAGATTTTGAAAATCTTGATTTGTAAATGTCGGAATTGACTGCGGTACAAACAAACCGCCTTCAACAGATATTCCGTGGGCTATTGCGTGAGCCGACTCTACAACGGCGTTATTATCTCTCGTGCTGTTATATAACATAAAAAGTCTCCATTCTTTTGTATTCAAAATCACATTATAACTAAATTAGTCTGTTTCAAGGTTTCCCTCAAAGGCATTTTTAATGTAATTAAGAGAAAACTTGAGTTGTCCGCTATTATCTCTTCGATAAATAACCTCAGCAATATCAAAACGGTATGGGCCGAAATGATGTGCACTTCGTAAAAATTTAGAAGCAGTTCTTAAAATTTTTGTCTGTTTTAGTTTATCGACCGCATCAGCAGGGGCGACCAAAGAGTTTTTCTCTCGGGTTTTTACCTCAACAAACAAAAGGATGTCGAGATTTTCCGCAATAATATCAATCTCACCAAAACTGCAACTATAATTCTGCTTAAAAATAATATATCCTTGAGATTTAAGATAGTCGGCAACCATCTGTTCGCCTATCCGACCAATTTCTTTTGACCAACTCATAGTTTTTTAAGAAAAGAGGGTCGGTGAACTTCGCAAGGACCAAACTCTCTTATAGCATTCATGTGTTCGGCTGTGCCATAGCCTTTATGCTTAGCGAAATTGTACTGCGGATATTTTTTATCATATTCTAAAAGCAAACGGTCACGCGAAACTTTTGCAAGGATTGAAGCAGCAGCAATTGAAGCAGACTTTGAATCGCCCTTGACAACCGTTTGACAGTCAACACCTATTCCAGTCGGAATGCGGTTGCCGTCAATAAGAGCAAAGTCCGGCTTGATTTTAAGCATTTCGATGGCTCTGTTCATCGCAAGATATGTAGCGTTTAATATATTTACTTCTTCAATCTCTTCAACTGTTGCAAAGCCAATGCCAAAAGCAACCGCTCTTTCGATTATTTTGACAAAAAGCGTTTCCCTTTTCTTTTCGGAAAGTTTTTTTGAATCGTTAACTTCGTCTATCGGATTGTTTTCATCAAGAATAACTGCTGCAGCACAAACAGGACCTGCAAGGGGTCCTCTACCTGCTTCGTCTACACCGCATATAAAAGAGTATCCTTTTAACTTCGCTTGTCTTTCAAGTTCAAAATCAGGCATTAGTTTCAACCCTTTCAAGACTTATACGGCCTATTTTACAGTTTCGGAATTCCTCAAGAAGCATAACCGACGCTCTTTCAGTATCGGTCTCTCCACCTCTTATAACCATTCCCCTTTTTTTGCCGATTGCACAAAGGATGTCATACCCGTCTCCGTCAAGGGTGGCAAGGTTATAGCGAGAAATTAGCAGTTCGGGGTATTCGGATTTTAAAGTTTCTGCTAAACGAACGGCCAAAAGTTCGGTATCAACTACAGTATCTTTAATTGCGCCGGTAAATGCAAGACGTTCGCCGACGGCTGCGTCTTCAAATTTAGGCCAGAGAACACCCGGAGTGTCGAGGAGTTCAAGTTGACGGTCAATAGAAACCCACTGATTCCCCCTGGTTACGCCCGGTCGGTTTTCGGCTTTAACACGGCTTGAACCCGCGACCTTATTTATAAAGGTTGATTTTCCAACATTAGGAATTCCAACAACCATAACACGAAGAGGTTTTCCGCCCATTCCCTTTTCTTTGTACTGCTGTAGGCGGTCGGCAAGAGCGGTTTTTACGGTGTTTTTAAAGTTGCCTATTCCGTTTCCTGTTTTACAGTCGACCGGAATAGCAAAAACACCCTGCTCTTTATAATATTTAATCCACTTTTCAGTTTCTTTAGGGTCTGCCATGTCACACTTATTAAGTAAAATTATAAGCGGTTTGCCCTTTATCATATCAGGCAAATCAGGATTTCGACTGCTTATAGGAACCCTTGCGTCAACTATTTCTGCAACTGCATCAATAATAGGAAGTATTTTTTCAATTTGCCGTTTGGTTTTGGTCATATGACCGGGAAACCAGTTTATATTTATATTTGCCGAGTTTTCGGTCATATTCGTTTCACTTCCCCTTTATAACGAAAGTTCTCCTATAGCGTCAAAAGGCCATATTCTGTAAACTGCTTTTCCTAAAATATAGCGTTTATCTATAAGCCCATCTTCGCCAATACTTGATGAACGGCTGTCAATAGAGTCGTTTCTATTATCACCCAGAACAAAAATATACCCCTCATCAACATATATAGGAAATTCTATATCATATTTTCTATTGGTAGGTGTTTTGGTATACGGTTCATCGAGTTCAACCATATTACTAAGGCTTTCACCCACAAAAACCTTTCCGCTTTCAAAATCAATATCTACAAACTGACCCTCGGTAGCAATAACTCGCTTAATTATCGGTTCACTTCCTATGCTGGATTCGTTTACGGAATTATATGTGTTACGTGAGACTACCACAATATCACCATATTTAGGTTCATAGAAAAGATTGGAAATAATAATCCTTTCACCGCTATATAAGGTAGTTTGCATTGAAGGACCGGATATGGTTGCTATTCTGAAAAGGAAAGAGAATATAATTACAACAGAGATAAGGGCTACAACAACAGTATCAACCCAGTCAAAGATTTCTTTAGATATTACGGAGCGTTTTGTATTTTCTTCTAAACTTTCAGCAGTTGCTTCATCCAAATCGTTTGTACGAAAACCATTCTCGTTTTCCATAAAACACCTCAAACACAAAAATAAACAAAAGGAGACAGCGTGTTGCCGCGGTCTCCTTTCTCAGTTCAGGATTTTAGATAGATTCCTTAACCTTAGCAGCCTTACCGACTCTGTCACGCAGATAGTAAAGCTTTGCTCTGCGAACGCGACCGTTACGGATCGTTTCGACTTTTGCTACGTTGGGGGAATGTACAGGGAATACGCGTTCAACACCTACGCCGTAAGAAACGCGTCTTACGGTAAAGGTTTCAGCAATACCGCTATTGTTCTTAGCAATTACGGTACCTTCGAAAACCTGAATTCTCTCGCGCTCACCTTCGCGGATTTTTACGTGTACGCGGACGGTGTTACCGATTTCAACTACAGGTGCATCTTCCTTAATCATTCCTGCTGTGAGATTTTTTACAGCATTGTTCATTGGTTTTTCCTCCCTAATTTTCCAGATGTTCATGCCAGAAAAGTGACAGAGGACCATCCGCTTTAATGTCGATAATTCGGCATCAAACCCACCTATTAGGAAACAGGGGTAATCAAATGCTAAAGTATTATACTACAACCGCGATAAAAATGCAAGCATTATTTTTCGCTTTTTGGAAAATTATTTTAATGAATATTTTTTTAATTTTTACTTTTTTATATTGTTAATTATGTAAAGATATAGTATAATGTTAATGTGTGTTTTTAAATATTATAGGAAGTGTTTTTTTGAAAGATATTTCATACCTTGACAACAGTGCAACCACAAAGCCCTGTGATGAGGCCGTAAGGTTGCTTAATGAATCTTTACTTAACAATTGGGGCAACCCGTCTTCTCTTCACACTGCAGGAATAAGTGCAGAAACGACAATAACCTCATGCAAGAAGGCATGTGCAAAGTTTATTGGCGCCAGAGAAGATGAAATTTATTTTACGTCCGGCGGTACAGAAGCAAACAACCTGGCAATTATCGGAACTGTAACCTCCAGGGCAAAGCGCGGAAACAGAATTGTTACCACCTCTATTGAACATCCATCAGTTCTTGAAACAATTAAAAGTTTTGAAGATAAAGGATTTGAGGTTGTTTACCTTAATCCCGATAAAAACGGATGTATAAGCGAAACCGATGTTAAAAATGCAATAACAAAAAACACTATACTTGTCAGCATAATGCTTGTTAATAACGAAATCGG
>JAZSLH010000089.1:0-9346 GCA_045535275.1 Acutalibacteraceae bacterium | reverse complement strand
AAGGACATGCAGTTCTTCGGCGCCCGCGTCAATCTTGCTAAGCTGCTGCTCATGAGCCTCAACGGCGGTGTAGATGAAAAACAGCAGCGCCGTGTGGGCCCTGTCGGCGAGATTTATGCCGATGAATATCTCGATTACGATAAGGTCAGCGCACTTCTTGACAAATACCGTGCATGGCTCTGCAAACTCTATTGCAACACCATGAATATTATCCACTATATGCATGATAAATATGCCTATGAAAAAACTCAGATGGCTCTTCACGATACCGATGTTCACAGGTTTATGGCTTTCGGTGTTGCGGGAATGTCGGTTATTACCGATTCGCTCAGTGCCATTAAATACGCCGGTGTCCGCCCGATAAAAGACGAAAACGGATATATCGTAAACTTTGAAACTACGGGCAGTTTCCCCAAATTCGGCAACGACGATGACAGGGTAGATTTTATTGCTCGTGATATGGCTCATAAGGTAATCTGCGAACTGCGTAAAACCCCTACCTACCGAAACGCAGAACACACCCTTTCGGTTTTAACAATTACTTCAAATGTTGCCTACGGTAAAAATACGGGCGCTACCCCCGACGGACGCCCTGCGAAAGCCCCCTTTGCGCCGGGTGCTAACCCAATGCACAACCGCGAGGAGAACGGTGCGCTCGCTTCGCTTAACTCGGTTGCAAAAATCAGTTTTGATGACTGCCGTGACGGAATTTCCAACACCTTCTCAATAACCCCCGAGGCTCTCGGTAAAACAAGTGAAGAAAGGGTTGACAACCTAACCTCTATTCTCGACGGATATTTTGCAAACAAGGCTCATCATATAAATGTAAATGTTTTAAACCGAGAAACGCTGATTCAGGCTTACGAAGACCCGACCCTTTACCCCAACCTTACAATTCGCGTTTCGGGTTATGCCGTTAACTTCCATAAACTTTCAAAGGAACAGCAAAAAGAGGTTATCAGCCGTACCTTCCACGAGGCAATGTAATATGTCGGTCAAAGGATATGTTAGTTCAATTCAGTCAATGGGAACCCTTGACGGTCCGGGCGTCCGCTTTGTAGTTTTTCTTCAGGGCTGTAATCTTCGTTGCGGTTGCTGTCATAATCCTGAAACCTGGGAAACCGGCAAAGCAGAGGCATATTCGGCAGAAGAAATAGTATCAAAGGCTGAACGCTTTAAAAACTATTTCGGTAAAGATGGCGGAATTACCCTTTCGGGAGGCGAGCCTCTTGTACAAGCAGAGTTTTGCGCAGAAATATTCGCCGAGTGCAAAAAAAGGGGAATAAATACTTGTCTTGATACTTCGGGTAGTATACTCAACGATAAGGTCAAGATGCTTTTATCCCTTACCGACAGAGTCCTTTTGGATATTAAATACCCAACAAACGAGCAGTATCTTCAGTTTGTCGGTTGTTCAATAGAAAAACCTCTGGAATTTCTGCATTATGTAAACCAACAACAAATCCCCGTCACGCTCCGTCAGGTAATAATTCCCGAACTTAACGGTAACGACCGAAACATAGAGTTTTTAAATAAAATAAGACAAGAGTATTTGTGTATTGATAAAACGGAACTACTTCCTTTTAAAAAAATATGCAAGTCAAAGTACGACAATTTAGGAATTCCTTTTAACTTTGAAAAATATGCTTCCCCGACAGCAGAGTATATGAAAATGCTTGAGAGAAAACTGCATAAAACATAAAAAATAAATAAAACTTGACAAGCCTGTATTCTTCATAGTATAATACGATTTGTAGGTTTATCCTCTGCAAAACTGCAAAGGGAGGGAATAAGATGAGTCAGGTTCGACTGAAAGAGAACGAATCGCTTGATAACGCGCTTAGACGTTTTAAGAGACAGACGGCAAAAGACGGAGTTATTCAGGAAGTCCGTAAAAGAGAGCATTATGAGAAGCCCTCTGTAAAGCGCAAGAAGAAGTCTGAAGCGGCACGCAAACGCAAGTTCCGCTAAAGCGATATTACTCAAAAGCTGAAGCGGTTGCGTGTTGCAACCGCTTTTTCTATTTGGAGGGAAAATGTTTAAGCCCAATTTTATTATTAACAACATAACAGATGTTACTGTAGATTTTGTAAAATCAAATAATATTGAGGCTCTTTTGCTAGACGTTGACAACACTCTCTCGGTAGCCCACGGAGTTAAAACGCTTCGTAAAGGCGTACCCGAGTGGTTAAATCAAATGAGCGAAAGCGGAATAAAATTGCTTGTGCTTTCAAACGCAGGCAAAGAAAGGGCAAAAGCCTTTGCCGATACAATTTCGCTCGACTGTGTAGGTCTTGCTTTAAAGCCGCTTCCTTTCGGATATTTTAAAGCGATAAAAAAATTTGGCATAAAGCGAAAGAAAATCGCAATGATAGGCGACCAACTTTTTACCGATATACTTGGGGCTAAAATGTCGGGAATTAAAACCTTTTGGGTTACCGATATAACCCCCGAACCTAATTTTATTTTTAAAATAAAACGAAAATTCGAGAGAATACTTCTAAAGAGGTGGAAAAATGAGCGCTAAATTCGGCCCTGCGGGTAATAGTGAAAGTTTTGCTGCCATGGGTTATAAATCGAGCCTAGATGTGCCCGAATATATTGAAAAAATGGGGCTTGACGCCTTTGAGTATCAGTGCGGCCGAGGCGTAAATATCGGCGCTGAAAAAGCCGAAAAGTTGGGTGCTCTTGCAAAAGAAAAAAATATCGCACTTTCTCTTCACGCCCCGTATTATATATCAATGTCATCGGTGGAAGAGGAAAAACGAATCAAGTCGGTCGACTATATTCTTCAAAGTGCTCTGGCCGTAAACTCAATGGGAGGAAACAGAATAGTTGTCCATACAGGTTCTTGCGGAAAAATTCCTCGTGAACAAGCGTTAAGCCTGGCGATAGATACCATGAAAATGGCTCTCTCTGCTCTCGATAGTCAGGGGCTCGGCCATATTCATATCTGTCCTGAAACAATGGGAAAGGTTAACCAACTCGGTACACTAAGCGAGGTCTTAACCCTTTGCGAACTCGACGAAAGGCTCATTCCCTGTATTGATTTCGGTCATCTTAATGCCCGTGACCAAGGGTCACTCAAGCGTTTTGAAGATTTTGAAAATATTTTCAGCCAAATTGAAAACCGTCTTGGAACAGACAGGCTTAAAAGTTTCCATTCTCATTTTTCAAAAATCGAATATTCTGCGGGGGGAGAGGTAAGACATCTTACCTTTGCCGACAATATTTTCGGTCCCTCTTTTGAACCCGTTGCAGAACTTATTTATAAAAAGAATTGCTCACCAACCATAATCTGCGAATCTGCCGGAACACAGGCAGAAGACGCTAAGCAGATGAAAGACTATTATTGGAGGCTTCAAAATGAAAAAAATACTGATAATTAATGGCCCGAATCTTGATATGGTAGGAATCCGCGAACCCGGTGTCTACGGCAGCCAGACGCTTTCTTCAATAAACGATGAAATCAAGGCTTATACCGAAAGCGTGGGCATCGGTTGCGATTTTTATCAGTCCAACTGTGAGGGCGCTATAATCGACAAAATTCATTCCGTTTTAAACGATTATGACGGTTGTATCCTTAATGCAGGAGCCTATACTCATTACAGTTATGCAATCCGAGATGCAATCTCTTCGGTTAATAAACCCTTTATTGAGGTGCATATGTCAAATGTTCACTCTCGTGAGCAGTTTCGTCACACTTCGGTAATTTCTGCCGTTTGCAAAGGCGTTATTTCGGGCTTTGGCAAAAACAGTTATATTCTTGCCGTAAAAGCCCTTGAGGAAATCATTTAATGGTAAATTCAGTTCGTTATGTAACCGACACAACGGCGGTGCTTATTCACACTCTGGAAAACCGCAGATATTTAACGGGCTTTGGGTCTTCTTTCGGTTATTTGCTTATGACAAAAAACGGGAACAAACTTTTTGTTGACAGCCGTTATTTCGAGGCGGCAAGCAAAAAAGCGGTAAAGGTCCAAACGGTTTTGTGTGTAAACTTTCTTGCACAACTTGAAGAGGAACTTCAAAAACAGCAGGTTAAAAAACTGCTTTTAGAAGACGAAATCTCTTTCTCGCTATATAGTCTTTTTAAAAAGAAGATAAGCGTAAAGGTAGTTCCGTCCGCCCCTCTTTCAAAGCGTCTTTTAAATCTTCGTTCGGTAAAGCGAAAGGAAGAGGTTGAAAGTATTGTCTGCGCCCAAAGAATTGCCGAAAAAGCCTTTGATGAGGTTTTGGGGTTTATAAAAGAAGGAGTTACTGAAAAAGAAATTTCCGCCTTTATTGACTATAAAATGGCTGTTTTAGGTTCGGAAAAACCGGCATTTGAAACTATAGCCATATCGGGCGCTAACACCTCCATGCCTCACGGCGTTCCGACCGACAAAAAAGTTGCAAACGGCGATTTTGTAACTATGGATTTCGGTGCTACCGTAAACGGTTATAAAAGCGATATGACCCGTACCGTTGCGGTAGGTTTTGCAACCGACGAAATGAAAAAGGTTTACGAAACGGTTTTAAAGGCGCAAGAAAATGTAATAAAAACCGTCAAAGCGGGTGTGTCTTGCAAAGACGCTGACGCCGCTGCAAGAGATATAATTACCGCCGAGGGTTTTGGAAAGAATTTCGGTCACGGTACCGGTCACGGCGTCGGCCTTGCAATACACGAAAAGCCGTCACTGTCTCCTAATGCGGAAAACGAAAAACTCCGCGCGGGGCAGATTGTAACCAACGAACCGGGCATTTATATTCCCGAAAAATTCGGTGTCAGAATTGAAGATATGCTTTATGTCAGAAAGAATGACTGTAAAAACTTGACAAAAGCGCCTAAACACCTTATAATTCTATAAAGAAGTTTATTTTTAAACTTAACTGATAAAAAGTTCTTTTTGGAGGAAAATAAATATGGTAACTGCAGGAGATTTCAGAAACGGCGTAACTTTTGAAATGGACGGAAATGTCTATCAGATTATTGAGTTTCAACACGTAAAACCCGGAAAAGGCGCTGCTTTTGTACGTGCAAAAATCCGTAACGTTATTGCGGGTTCTGTTGTAGAGCGCACTTTCAACCCTAACGATAAATTCCCGACCGCTTTTGTTGAAAGAAAGGATATGGAGTTTTCTTATGAAGACGGCGGCCTTTACTACTTTATGGACCCTGAGTCTTATGAAATGGTTCCCGTTAACAGAGACGACCTCGGCGAAGCCTTTAAGTTCGTTAAGGAAAATATGACCTGTAAAATTCTTTCCTATAAGGGCAAGGTTTTCGGCGTAGAGCCTCCTACCTTTGTTGAACTTGTTGTTACCCAGACTGACCCCGGTTTTGCAGGAAACACCGCAACTAACGCTACCAAACCTGCAACCCTTGAAACAGGTGCTGAAATCCGCGTACCTCTTTTCATCAATGAGGGCGACCTTCTCCGTATCGACACCCGTACCGGTGAATATATGGAACGAGCATAACTTAAGGTTAGGTGCATAGAATAATTATTACTTAATTTAAGGAGAAAACTTATGACCATTTCTGAAAAAATTTCTTATATCAAAGGCCTTGCTGAGGGACTTAAACTTGACGACACAAGTAAAGAAGGAAAAATTCTTCTTTCTATTATCGACCTTCTTGACGATATGGTTGACGAAATCGACGTTATAGATGAGGCTTGTGCTGAAATCGGAGAACAACTTGACGCAGTAGATGAAGACCTTTCCCTGCTTGAAGAAGACTTCTATTATGACGACGAAGAAGACTTTGATGATGAAGATTACTGTAACGAAGATGTTTACGAAGTTGAGTGTCCTAACTGCCACGATATAATCTATCTTGACGAGGCTATGCTTGAAGAGGAAGAAATGGTTTGCCCGAGTTGCAACACCCGTCTTGAATTTGAATTCGACTGTGACTGTGATTGCGACAAAGATGCAGAATAATTAAAATTATTGCCGCCCTTCTTTTAAGGTGCGGCAATTTTTTAAGAGGAAAAACAATGAAAAAAACTGTAATATCTTGTTCACTGCTTTTAATTCCTTTCTTTTTTGGGCTTTTTGTAGCCTTAAATGACGGAATAATCTACCCTTTTGAAAAGGCGGTTTTTAACCTTCTTGGCTGCCTTCGTCCCGCCGCCGACTATTTCTTTATACCCCTAACCGAACTCGGAGGTACTCTAGGCTTAATTTCGGTTGTTGCGGTCGTTTTAGCAGTCAGTGCAACTACTAAACAATTTTTTACTGTCGGACTTCCCGCGGGTCTTGTTGCTCTTATCTCAAGAATAGTAAACGTTTTGGCTAAAGCCTTGACCGACCGCCCCCGTCCCGATTTTAAAACTTTAGAAGTTTCTGAAACAAGTTTCCCAAGCGGTCACTCGCAGAACAATATGGCTTTTTATATTGCCCTTCTTATCTGTCTGCTTTTAGTGGTAACCGCACCCAAATGGCGTATAATTTTAAAAGCGGTTTTTATTGCCCTTCCCGTTTTAATTGGTATTTCCCGTGTTTATCTCGGTGTTCATTACATATCTGACGTTATTGCGGGCTGGTCGCTTGGCGCTATTGTAGCAATAGCATTTTGCTTTGTTTACTTCAAAATTTATAACAACATAAAGGAAAAACGAAATGCCAAAAACTAAGTTTTCACTTAAATTTGAAACGCTTGAAAATAAAAATACGGGTTATCCCGCTATAATTGTTGCCGCAGGAAGTTCTTCAAGAATGTGCGGAACCGACAAACAGTTCTCTCTGCTTGGCGGAATACCCGTTTTAGCCCGTACTCTTCGTGCCTTTGAAAACTGTGCTAAGATTAGCGAAATAACTGTTGTAACCCGTGAAGAAAAGATTGCCGATATAGAAAAACTGGCAAAAAGTTTTGCAATAAGCAAACTTAAGAATGTTGTTGTGGGCGGTTCTTGCAGAGAAGAATCGGTAAAAAACGGCGTTATTCTTTATAAAAATTCTGCCAAAAAAGTGCTCATTCACGACGGTGCAAGACCTTTAGTGTCAGATAAAATTATTACCGCCGTTTCAAACGCTCTGACGGATAGCGACAGCGTTACCTGTGCGGTAAAACTCAAGGATACAATAAAGCAGATAAATTCGGACAATATTGCGACAAACACCCCCGACAGAACGAATCTGGTAGCCGTTCAAACGCCTCAGGGAGTAAATGTAGGTGTGTTTTTATCGGTTGCCGAAACTTCTGACCTGTCAAGTTTCACCGACGATACTTCGGTTATGGAGTCTGTCGGCAAACAAACCTTTATAGTCGAGGGCGACTATACAAACATTAAAATTACAACCCCCGAAGACCTCGCGGTTGCCGAGGCTTTTATCAGAAAGGAGTGGGAGGTATGAGAATAGGCCACGGATATGATGTTCATCGCTTTTGCGACGACCGCAAACTTTTTTTAGGCGGTATAGAAATTCCCCATACAAAAGGGCTTCTCGGCCATTCTGATGCCGATGTGCTTCTTCACGCTGTATGTGATGCCTTGCTTGGTGCCGCCGCTTTGGGCGACATAGGAAAGCATTTTCCCGACAGCGACAATTCTTTTAAAAACATTGACAGCAAAATTCTTCTTAAAAGAACGGTAGAACTAATAGGGGAGAAAGGCTATAAAATAGGCAATATTGACGCTACCGTTGTTGCTCAAAAACCCAAACTTGCTCCCTATATTGAACAGATGAAGAACTGCATAGCGGATATTTGCCAAATCCCCGCCGACCTTGTAAATGTAAAAGCAACCACCGAAGAAAAACTCGGTTTTACGGGAAGAGAAGAGGGAATTTCTTCTCACGCCGTTTGCATTATTTTAAGTAAATAATGGCACAGTTAAGAATAGATAAATACCTGTCTGTTGCTCTTGGAATTTCAAGAACCGACGCAAAAGTTCTTCTGCGTTCGGGTGCAGTTACGGCAGACGGCGTAAAACTTACCAAGGGCGATGCTAAAATAGATGCTTTGGCTCAGGTTTATGTAAACGGAGTAAAGGCGAACTATAAAGAACATATATACATAATGATGAACAAGCCCGAGGGAATTCTTTCGGCTTCGACTGATAAAAGGGTTAAAACGGTTGTCGATATTCTGCCCGAAAACCTTAAAAGAGAGGGATTGTTTCCCGTAGGCAGACTCGATAAAAACACAACGGGACTGCTTATTATTACCGATGACGGAGATTTTGCCCACAAGGTTACTTCTCCGAAAACCCATACCGAAAAATGCTATTTTGCCGAACTCGACGGCGAAGTAAAACCCGAATTTATTGACCTTTTTAAAAACGGAATAACCCTTGTAAGCGGAGAGGTATGCAAAAGTGCAACACTAAAACCGTCGGGCAAATGTTCTGCCTATGTAACCGTAACCGAAGGCAAGTACCATCAAATTAAAAGAATGTTCGGCACAGTAGGGCTTGGTGTTAACAAACTTCATCGTGTCAGTATCGGAAAATTAGCCCTTGATGAGTCGCTCTCTCCCGGAGAATCAAGGGAACTCACAGAACAAGAATTGCGGTTAATCTGGGGAAAAAACTAGGTTTTCCTCTAAATATTGTGCAATTTGAACAAGCGTGTGGACAGATATTTGTAGATTAAAGTTATAGTATTTTCTTGACACTTTTGGTATAATATTATTGCGGTGACAGGAGCGTTGCGCCCTGTTCCACGATTTTCTAGGAGGCAAAATATATGGCAAGTTTATCACTGCGAAACGTTTATAAAAAATACCCCGGCGGTGTGGTTGCGGTTTCAGATTTTAATCTCGAAATCAAAGACAAGGAATTTATCATTCTTGTCGGCCCTTCAGGTTGCGGTAAGTCAACTACTCTTCGAATGGTTGCAGGACTTGAAGAAATTAGCGAAGGCGAAATCCTTATCGGCGACCGCGTAGTTAACGATGTTGCACCGAAAGACCGCGACATAGCAATGGTTTTCCAGAACTACGCTCTTTATCCCCACATGACCGTTTTTGACAATATGGCTTTCGGCCTTAAACTTCGTAAAACCCCGAAGGATGAAATCAAGAGACGTGTTGAAGAGGCTGCTCGTATTCTCGACATTTCTCACCTTTTAGAGAGAAAGCCCAAGGCTCTTTCGGGTGGTCAGCGTCAGCGTGTTGCTCTCGGCCGTGCAATCGTTCGTGAGCCTAAGGTCTTCCTTCTTGACGAACCTCTTTCCAACCTCGACGCTAAACTCCGTGCTCAGATGCGTACCGAAATCTCTAAACTTCACTTAAAACTCGGAACTACCTTTATCTACGTTACCCACGACCAGACCGAGGCTATGACAATGGGTACCAGAATCGTTGTTATGAAGAGTGGTCTTATCCAGCAGGTTGATACACCTAACAATCTTTACC
>JAZSLH010000127.1:0-2052 GCA_045535275.1 Acutalibacteraceae bacterium | reverse complement strand
ACTTTTGACACCGTTTATTTTTGTTTAAAATTTTTTGTCAAATTCTCGAAATCAGTTAGGGAGCAATCCCCCGCGAGTTCGAATCTCGCCGTCTCCGCCAACAGAAAAGAAACTGTATCACTAGATACAGTTTCTTTTTTTGTTTTATGTGGCGGGATTCGAAAAGACCGGTTCGGCTTTGCCGAATTTCGACCTTTCAGCGAACGGTCGAAAAGGTCGGGTGCGTGTCGGCAAAAGATTTAGGAATTATACCATAAAGTATATTTTTTAATCTTCGTCTTTTCCGCAACAACGTTTATATTTTTTACCGCTTCCGCAGGGACAAAGGGCATTTTTGCTTACAATTCCCTTTCCTCTTACGGTTTTATTTTCTCCAACAGAGGTTTCGTTTGCGACCTTTTCACGCTTAACCTCTTCGTTTTTACGGATTTTTACGGTCAGTACAAGACGGGCGGTTTGCTCACGGATTGCCTCATTCATTGCCTCGAACATTTCAAAGCCTTCGTTTCTATAGGCAATCACGGGGTTATGCTGACCGTAGGCACGCAGATTTATTCCCTGCTTTAACTGGTCCATAGCATCAATATGCTCCATCCAGTTAGTGTCAACGCTCTTAAGGAGCATTACCCTTTCTAGTTCACGCATAACTTCGGGGGTATATTCCTCTTCACGAAGAGCATAAAGTTCTTGTGCTCTGCTTTGTAAAACGCTTACAACATCTTCGACCTCAAGATTATTAAGGTCATCACTTGTATAAACAAGGTCATTTTCTGAAATCAGCCAACCTGAGAAAAGTTCACGAAGACCCTGAATATTCCACTCTTCCGCAAGTTCGGAGTTGCAGTAGTTTTGAACCTCGCTTTCGAGATATCCGTTTATCATATTTATAATCTTATCGTGGATATCCTCGCCGTCAAGAACCTGATTACGATTTGAGTAAATCTTTTCACGCTGATGATTCATAACATCATCATATTCTAAAACGGTTTTACGGATAGCAAAGTTTCTGCCCTCAATTTTTTGCTGGGCACTTTCAATGGTTTTAGAAAGTATTGCGTTTTGGAGGGGTAAATCTTCGTCAACCTTAAGGCTGTTCATAACGGCGGTCATACGCTCGCCGCCAAAGAGTCTCATAAGGTCATCTTCAAGAGAAACATAGAAACGGGTTGTTCCCGGGTCTCCCTGACGGCCTGCACGGCCACGAAGTTGGTTGTCAATTCGGCGTGATTCGTGACGCTCGGTGCCGATTATGAAAAGACCGCCTGCCTCTTTAACCTTTTGGGCTTCGGGGGCAATTTCTTCCTTGAATTTAGCATTAAGACGGGCAAATTCCTCACGGGCTTTTAGAATTTCGGCAACATCGGTATCGCAAAAACCTGTCGCCTCAACGATAACCTCGTCGGAATAACCCTGATGTTTAAGTTCAGCCTTAGCCAAATATTCGGCATTACCGCCAAGCATAATATCGGTACCTCGGCCTGCCATATTAGTAGCGATTGTAACCGCACCGAATTTACCTGCCTGGGCGATTATTTCGGCTTCCTTTTCGTGATGCTTCGCATTGAGCACATTGTGAGGAATTCCGCGGCGTTTAAGCATTGCGGAAAGAAGTTCCGACTTTTCAATTGTTATAGTTCCGACAAGGACGGGTTGACCTTTTTTATGGCACTCATCAATAGCCTCTATAACAGCCGAGAATTTAGCCCTTTCGGTTTTATAAACCACATCTGCCTCATCATTACGGATAACGGGTTTGTTGGTTGGAATTTCGATAACATCAAGTTTATAAATTTCTCTGAATTCGGCTTCTTCGGTCATAGCAGTACCCGTCATACCCGAAAGTTTAGTATAAAGGCGGAAGAAGTTCTGGAAGGTAATTGTTGCAAGGGTTTTTGACTCGTGGGCTACCTTTACGCCTTCTTTGGCTTCGATTGCCTGATGAAGTCCCTCGTTATAGCGGCGGCCGAACATAAGGCGTCCGGTAAACTCGTCGACAATTATAACCTCGCCGTCTTTTACGACATAGTCGACATCACGTTTCATAATTCCATA
>JAZSLH010000097.1:0-3381 GCA_045535275.1 Acutalibacteraceae bacterium | reverse complement strand
TTGCAAAGGCGAATTTAGCCGAATGTCGCGATACGGCTATGCCTGCCGTTTTGCTTGAACTCGGCTTTATGGACAGTTCTACCGATGTCCCCGTAATTTTAAGCGAAGACTATGCCGACAAGTGCGCTAAAGCAATTGTTGAGGTGCTTGTAAAAAGAGGAAATCTTGTTAAAAAGGTAAAAACCGAGAAAACCCTTTACAGAGTTCAGGTCGGCGCCTTTTCTGAAAAGAAGAATGCCGAGAATTTAGCCGCCGAACTTAAGAAAAAAGGCTATGATGCAATCATTAAAAAGGACGGTGACTAAATGAGCGAAGCCATAGCGGTTGCTGTTATCGGTCTTTGCGGTTCGGGCTTGGGCTCCCTTGTGGGAGCCCTTGTGTCCAACAAGGTCTGGCAATACCGTATAGAGCAACTCGAAAGAAAGGTTGAAAAACACAACGAAATTATTGAGAGAACCTTCAAACTTGAAGAGGAACACAGCCTCTTTGAAGAAAAATTTAAGGTTGTAAATCACAGAATAACCGACCTTGAAAGGAGAGAGGAAAAATGGAATTCTTAAACGAATTTACCGCCCCTGTTGTAATAGGAATATGCCTTTGTGTAGGCTACATAATTAGAAACATCGTTCCGACCCAAAAGGTCAATAAATTCATTCCGCTTATTTTAGGGCTGCTCGGAATGGCGGTAAATCTCTGGATTGAAATGAGTTTCACCCCTGAGGGAATTCTTGTGGGACTGGTTTCCGGACTTGCTTCAACCGGCCTTTACGAAACCTTTCACCAGTTTATTAAAAAGTAAAAATTGACAAGTTTTTGCAAAAAGAGTATAATATTGTCAAAACATTAAAAGGAGAAAAATCATGAAAAAGTTTTTCGAAGAATTTAAAGTGTTTATCACCCGTGGCAATGTTATCGACATGGCTGTCGGTGTTACCGTCGGCAGCGCTTTTACCGCAATCGTAACCGCAGTTTCTACCAATATCATTAAACCTTTTATCAACTGGATAATCTCTATCATAATCGGAGCAGATACCTTAAGCCAGTGCTTCACTTTCTTAGGCCCCAAACCTGCCGACCTTACCGACCCTAATCTTGACCTTACCCTTTATAACTATATTGACTGGGGCGCTTTCGTTAACGCAATTATTAACTTCCTTGTTATTGCCTTCGTTCTTTTCTGTGTCGTAAAGGCTATCAACACCTTTAACGAAAAACAAAAGGAAATGTTTGACAAAATTAAGGGCAATTCGGTCAGTTTTGAAGACCGCAAGGCAATGAAATCTCAGGGCATAAAAATGAAAGACAAAGAGGCCGTAAAGGCTTACTTTGAGGCAAAGGCTAAAGCCGAAGAAGAGGCAAAGGCTGCCGAGGAAGAAAAGGCCCGTCTTGAACGAGAGGCTAACCCCTCGGTTGAAGATTTGCTTAAAGATATTCGCGAACTTCTCAAAAAATAATAAAAAACCGCAAGATTTTCTGTCTTGCGGTTTTTTTATTTAAAGAATAATTGACTTTATGACACATTAAGTATATAATATGAGAAGGTGATTCTGCTATTTAGTGGAATTTGGCTTTAATTTAATCTTGGGCATACTAATTGTGCTAAAAGTTTTTAGTTAAAAAATTTATAAATCGGGAAGTGCAATAGTGGATAAATTTGTTGTAAACGGAGGAAAACGGCTTCGCGGACGGATAACCGTCAGCGGCGCAAAAAATGCTGCGGTAGCAATTCTGCCGGCGGTTTTGTTAGCCGAATCTCCGTGTATAATTGAAAATGTTCCCGATATTTCTGATGTTCACGGTATTCTTAAAGCCCTTTCGGCTCTGGGCGCAAAGGTTAAACCCCTTTCCCGAACCACTTTTGAAATCGACCCTACCGAAGTCAAGTCCTTTGTTGTAAATAAAGAAATGGCTCAGGGAATGAGAGCCTCCAGTTACTTTTTAGGTGCTCTTCTCGGAAGAATGAGAAGGGCAAAGGTTGCACCTCCCGGCGGTTGCGCAATCGGTCTTCGTCCTATTGACCAACATATAAAAGGGTTTGAGGCTTTAGGTGCAAAGGTTAGTATTGAGTCGGGAATGGTTGTCGCCAAGGCCGAAAAACTCGGCGGAGGTTCTGTCTATCTTGATATGGTGTCGGTTGGCGCTACGGTTAATATTATGATTGCTGCCGCCCGAGCCAGAGGAATGACCGTAATTGAAAATGCCGCCCGCGAACCTCATATTGTTGACCTTGCTAACTTCTTAAACTCAATGGGTGCCGATATAATGGGTGCGGGAACCAATGTTATTAAAATCCGCGGTGTTGAGCATTTAAAGGGAACTACTTACAGCATTATCCCCGACCAAATTGAAGCGGGAACCTATATGGTAGCCGCCGCCGCAACCAAGGGCGACGTTATTATCAGTAATGTTATTCCCAAACACCTTGAATCCATAACTGCTAAACTTAAAGAGGCAGGAGCAAGGGTTGAAGAGGGGGACGAGTTTGTCCGCGTTACTATGGATAAGCGACCCGTAAAATGTAATGTTAAAACAATGCCCCATCCGGGCTTCCCAACCGATATGCAACCCCAGTTTGCTACCTTACTTGCTTTGGCAGACGGGACAAGCATCGTTACCGAAAGCGTTTGGGAAAGCCGTTTTCGCTATGTTGAACAGTTAACCTTTATGGGTGCCGATATTAAGGTTGACGGAAAGTCGGCAATAATAACGGGTGTTAAAAATCTTAAAGCCGCGCCCGTTAAGGCGGACGACCTTCGAGCAGGTGCTGCAATGATAATTGCAGGTCTTGTCGCAGACGGCGAAACCGAAATCACCGACATTGAGTATATCGACCGAGGTTATGAACAGGTAGTCGAAAAACTTACCGCCGTCGGAGCCGATATAAAGCGTGTTTCAGACGAAGATTTCGGCTATTCTTTAAAAGCAAACTAAATTATTGGGGAGGGTTATACTCTCCCCGTTCTTATTATATGAAAAGGGGGGAACTCGGTGGCTAAATTTTTTCCTATGTTTTCGGGGAGCAGCGGTAACGCTACATATATCGGCGGTGCAAACGGCGGAGTCCTAGTTGATGTCGGCGTTTCTTTTAAAAGAATTAAAGACTGCCTTTCTGCCTCCGGTATTCCTCTTGACAGCATAAAGGCTGTGCTTGTTACCCACGAGCATAACGACCATATAAAAGGACTTAAGGTTTTGCTTAAAAACCTAAGCGTTCCCGTTGTTGCTTCAAGGGATACAATTTACGCTCTTGAATTTTTAAAGGTGATAGATGAAAACACAAAAAGGGTTTACATAGATAAAGAAGAAACCTTTCGGGCTGAAGACCTTGTTGTTACCCGTTTTGCTACAAGCCACGACTGTAAAGGCTCAAGCGGTTTTGTT
>JAZSLH010000128.1:0-1916 GCA_045535275.1 Acutalibacteraceae bacterium | reverse complement strand
GTCAAAACCCGTTACTATGATTAAATCGGGCGATGATGTTTTTCTTCATTTTCTTGAAAAGAAATTATTTAAGAAGAGCGAAGACATACTTATAAATGTTGCTTTCCCTGTTGTTCACGGGACTAACTGTGAAGACGGAACGCTTCAGGGATACCTTGAATTTTTAGGTCTTCCCTATGTTGGCTGCGATGTGCTTTCAAGTGCGGTAGGCATGGACAAAGCGGTATTTAAATATGTTATGAAGGCGGCAGATTTGCCCGTTCTTGACTGCGTTTGTTTCAGTGCTAGAGAATACGCCGAAAACAGAGAATCCGTTACCGATAATGCCGAAGAGAAAATCGGCTATCCGATGATTGTAAAACCGGTAAATTTAGGCTCTTCGGTTGGAATTTCCAAGGCAAAAGACAGACAGGAACTTATTGACGCTATTGAACTTGCCGTTTCGTTTTCTGACAAGGTTCTTGTTGAACACGCCGTCCAGTCAATCAGAGAAATCAACTGCTCGGTTGTGGGCGACGCTGACGACTGCGAGGCTTCGGTTTGTGAAGAGCCTTTTATGAACGACGAGATTCTTTCCTATGAAGACAAATATTTAGGCGGAGGCAAAAAACAGGGCGGAAGCAAGGGTATGGCTTCCCTTTCACGTAAAATACCCGCTGATATAAGCGAGGAAAAGAGCAACGAGATTAGAGAACTGGCCAAAAAAGTATTTAAGGCTTTAGGGGCTTCGGGTGTTGTAAGAATTGACTTTATTATTGACACAGAAGATGACAAGGTCTACGTTAACGAGATTAACACCATTCCCGGTTCCCTCTCTTTCTATTTGTGGGAAGCAACGAAACTTCCTTACAAACAACTTATTGACCGCCTTATTTCTCTCGCTTTCAGAAGAAAGAGAAACCGCGAAAATCTGACCTTTACTATTGACACCAACATTTTATCGGGTGTTTCTTTCGGGAGTAAAGGCTCAAAAGGAAGTAAAATCTAATGACTTCGCTTCTTATAAAGTTATTTATTAAAAACAGCGAGAGAACATCAGACGGTAGTGTCAGAGAAAAATACGGAACACTTGCCGGTTTCGTCGGCATTGTTTGCAATCTTTTGCTTTTTGGAATTAAACTTACGGCAGGGATTATTTCCTCATCTATATCCATTATAGCAGACGCTTTTAACAATCTGTCGGATATGGGGTCTTCAATTGTTACTATGTTTTGCTTTAAACTTGCAAACAAACCTGCCGACCCCGACCACCCTTACGGTCACGGAAGATTTGAATATATTTCCGCCTTTATAGTTTCGGGATTTATTCTTGTAATGGGATTTGAACTGCTTAAAAGTTCGATTGAAAAGATAATTACCCCGACAGACCTTGATTTTGGAACTGTTTCGATAGTTATTCTGGTCCTTTCGGTTGTTTTAAAACTCTGGATGTTCTTCTTTAACCGAAAACTCGGCAAACGAATTGAGTCTTCGGCCCTTATTGCAACCGCAAAGGACAGTTTAAACGACTCCATAACAACCTTTGCAATTCTTGTTTCGGTTATTATTATGAAGATAACAAGCCTTAACATAGACGCTTATGTCGGCGTTATTATGTCGCTGTTTATTCTTTGGTCGGGATTTAAAACGGGAAAAGAAACTCTCGGTCCCCTTTTGGGCGAACCGATTGACGAGCAAACGGCTAAAACGCTTGAAAACGAGATTATGGCTTTTGACGGTTTTTTGGGTATTCACGACCTGATGGCTCATAACTACGGGCCCGGGCGCTGTTTTGCTTCGGTTCACGTTGAAGTTCCTGCCGATACAGATATTGTTAAATGCCACGAACATATTGACCTTTGCGAGAAACTGGTTTTCGAGCGGACGGGAATTATGCTGACAATTCATATGGACCCGGTTGAAACCGACAACGAGAA
>JAZSLH010000088.1:0-3101 GCA_045535275.1 Acutalibacteraceae bacterium | reverse complement strand
ATTTCCGCTCGTGGCGCAGTTGGATAACGCAGCAGATTCCGATTCTGAAGAACGGGGGTTCGAGTCCCTTCGAGCGGGCCAAAAATCGACTTGTTTTCACAAGTCGATTTTTTATCCATTGCGAAAGCAATGGTATATCATCAACGATAGCGTTGCTATCGTTGCATCTCATCAGTCCGTCAGGACTGTATATCATCACGCGTCAGCGTGTATCAAAAAACCTTTCGCAATGATGATATACAAGACTTCGTCTTGATGATATGCAATTTCTTCGAAATTGATGATATACAATGCTTCGCATTGATTTCAACAAACTTATATGTTATAATTTTGTTGAAAAGGAAGTGAGATTATGCCGAAGAATTATTTGCTTATATATTCAGAGCAACTTGCAACTGATATAGAATTACTATATCAAAATATTAAAGCACCATCTAATACTATATTTCAAATTCGCAAGAGTTCAAGTAGTGTATATGCAAATATTAGAGAAGCAAATTACGGTCAAAGTAAGGCAGATATGCTTTCTAAATTTGAAATTGCGTTAAAAGAATGTAGTGAAACTCAAGGTTGGTTACAACTTTTGTTTAATACAAGCGCTATTGATGAAAATTTATATAAAAAGTATAGAAATTTATGCGGTCGCATAAGACGAATGTTGGTTTCAAGTTGTAAAACATTAAAAGACAACACAAAATGACATTTGATTTTGATTCTCTTTCCAAAAACTTTAAAATTCTAGTGCGTTATAATAATTTATCATATCTTTCTTTCGGAGGTAAAAATGGATATTAAATCCGAATCACTAAAAAAACATAGACAGTGGCAAGGGAAAATTGAGGTTGTATCCCGAGTTCCCGTAAAAAACAGTGAACAACTCTCTTTAGCCTATACACCCGGTGTGGCTGAACCTTGCCTTGAAATAGAGAAAGATATTACTAAATCGTTCGAACTGACCAGACGGCACAACCTTGTTGCCGTTATAACCGACGGCTCGGCGGGTTTGGGTCTTGGGAATATTGGTGCCGAGGCGGGAATGCCTGTTATGGAGGGAAAATGTGCCCTTTTCAAAGAATTTGCCGATGTGGACGCTTTTCCTCTTTGTATAAAAACCCAAGATACACACGAACTTGTCAGAACCATATATCTGCTTTCAGGCAGTTTCGGCGGTATAAACCTTGAAGACATTTCCGCACCCCGCTGTTTTGAAATTGAACGCCGTCTTAAAGAACTTTTGAATATTCCCGTTTTCCACGATGACCAGCACGGCACTGCTATTGTCGTTGCCGCCGCCCTGATTAACGCTTTAAAGGTTGTTAAAAAGGAACTTTGCAAGGTTAAAATCGTTATAAACGGAGCGGGAAGTGCCGGAACTGCTATAGGGCTTCATCTTTTAAGACTAGGCGCTAAAAACATAACGATGGTAGACCGTTTCGGTATTATCTGCAAGGGCGACGAAAATCTGTCCGACGCCCACAAAGAACTAGCCGTTGTTACTAACGCCGAGGGTAAAAAGGGGACTCTTGCCGACGCTTTAAAGGGAGCCGATGTCTTTATCGGGGTTTCGGCTCCGAATATTGTGACCCCCGAAATGATAAAAAGCATGGCGGCCGACCCGGTTGTCTTCCCAATGGCTAATCCCGTTCCCGAAATTATGCCCGACCTTGCTATAAAAAGCGGTGCGGCGGTTGTCGGAACGGGCAGGTCTGACTTTAAAAACCAAATCAATAATGTTCTTGCCTTTCCCGGTATTTTCAGAGGTGCTTTAGATGTCCGTGCAACCGACATAAACGACCAAATGAAAATAGCGGCGTCTTTTGCCATAGCCGACCTTGTCGGCGAAGACGAACTTTCTGCCGACTTTATTCTGCCATTGGCTTTTGATAAAAGGGTTGGCAAAGCGGTCGCAAAAGCGGTCGCAAAAGCGGCAAAAGACTCGGGCGTCGGGGGACTGTAATATACTAGATATTAAAAGAGAAAAAGGCTATTCAGTAAGGTGATTATGTTGTTTCAACGACTCAGAGATATGCGAGAAGATAAGGACTTGACCCAGGCACAAATGGCGAAATTTCTTCAAATTCATCAAACAACCTATTCAGATTATGAAATTGGAAAACTCAATGTTCCTATTGATGTTTTTATAAAACTTGCCGAGTTTTACAACACAAGTATTGATTTTCTTGCGGGAGTTACAGATAATTCTACTCGATATAAGTAAATAATATTTAATGTGATATGATATAAATCCCTCACACTCCTCCTTTTTGTTGCAGACAAATAATATATGTGTTATAATGTCTTTATAAAAAGCAAAGGAGGTAAAAAGGTGAAAAAAATATATCTTATGCTGACAAGAACAGAATCTTTTGTTTCAAAAACGGTTCATATGGTCACCAAGGACTCCTATACCCACGCTTCCCTTGCTTTTGACGAAAATCTGCCCGAATTTTACAGTTCTTCAAGAAAAAACGGAAAAACAATTTTCCCCGCAGGACCTTGCAGAGAGTACCTTAACCGAGGCTTTTTTGCCCGTCACGGAAAAACGCCCTGTGCCCTTTATGAACTTGAGGTTGAAGACAGCGTTTATGACAAGGCTTTTGAGGTTGCCCGTTCTTTTGCCGACAACCCAAAACTTTATAAATTCAACGCCTGGGGCCTTATTTCCTGCCGTTTCGGAGTTCCGCTCTACCGAAAAAACAGGTATTTCTGCTCCCAGTTTGTTGCCGAAATCTTAAACCGGGCAAATGCGGTAGAACTTCCTAAAGAAAGCGGTCTTATCCGCCCCAGCGATTATATGAAAGTTCCTGAACTTAAATGTATCTTTACGGGCGATATTAAAGATGTTAAAAATTTCAGAGAACTTGCCACTATAAAATAAAAAGAACGGAAACTTTCGTTTCCGTTCTTTTTTCTATTTTAATTTTTCAATAACTTCTTTTGCCTTTTTGTAGTTTTCTTTGCCCTTTTCGGTTTCAACCGCAGTTGAGCCTATAGTTCTAAGGCAGAGATAACGGGTTTTGCCGGGGAGCAGATTGTGTCTGTCTTTAGGCAGAGCGTCGTAAAAACTGTCGGGAAGTTCTACAATATTTTCTTTAGTAAAG
>JAZSLH010000045.1:0-5671 GCA_045535275.1 Acutalibacteraceae bacterium | reverse complement strand
CCTCTTAAAAAAGGTTCCTTGTTAACTGTTTCAAGTATAATATTTGCAGCCGACTCAGCCTCTGCCTGAATTTTTGCACTAAAGTCGCTGTCGTCAGTCTTTGTAATCGATTTAAAGTCAAACAAATGCGTTTCGACCTTTAACTCATGATTAGGCGGAAACTGCGCCATAGGAATAAGTTTTTCGTTTTCGTCATAATCAAAATCAGAATTTTCTTTATACAGAATTTTCTGAAAAACAAGGTTAATAAAATCGCATATTTCAGGTCTGCTTCTGAAATTACAACCCAAATCTATCCGCAAAGTGTCTGACAGTTTTTGTCGGTCATCTAACGAAAAAGCGTTCTCCTTTTTGAAAAGAAAATTCATTGGATTAGAGCCTCTGAATTTATAGATACACTGTTTCATATCTCCAACACAAAAGAGTTTTTCCCCTTCATTTGATAAAATGGAGAACAAGGTGTCTTGAAGTGAATTAGTGTCTTGATATTCATCGACCAAAATAGCGTCGTATCTTGAAATATAATCCTTTGCCAGTGAAGAAATCTTTATTTCTTCGTTATCATAGAAGGCTAACATATTAAGAACCGTCTGCTCTGCAATATAAAAGGTTATAAGGTCCTGTTTTTTAAGTAAATCGTAAAGAGTTTCTTGGTATTTATTAACGAGCGACACTATTTTCTCAATAAAAGGCAAAAGCATACAAGTTTCCTTAGCAATATCCTCTTTACTTGCGTAAACAATTGTTTCTATCTTTTTAAGAATTGCTTTGCCTTCGTCTCTAAGTTTAACTGAAGACACAACAGTTTCGGTCTTTTCTTCGGCTAAAAGATTTTTACAAGGCGGAGCCTTTATGGATGATATTGCCGACAAGACTCCGTTCCAATCTTTATTAGCACAGAGTTCTACTATTTTGCTCGAGAGTTCGTAAAAATAGTTGTAATTGCTGTAATATTTTTCAAAAGCAGTTTCATTGGTTTCAAGCAACTTAATTGCTCTCTCAAAGGTTTTAAGAGCATCGACAGCGTTGTCTTGTACTGCATCAATAGCAATATCGTACCAAACCGAATAAGCGGGGTCGGTATGAGCCTTATATTGATTTACTATGTTTTCAAGCCATTTTTCAGGGAATGGTATATGTCTGCTGAAATCAAAAATCTGCTTTACGCAATTTTGAAATTTTGAATCGTCATAATCCTCACCCAAAAAATCGAGCAAACACATAAACTCAGAATCCGCACAATTAAAACAATCGTTAATAAGCATTGACATTGCCTTTTTTTCAAGCAAGTGAAGGGTTGAGTTGTCAGCAATTTTAAAGGTTGGACTAAGGTCGGTCTGTTCAAAATTTTCTCTTATAAAATCAAGACAGAAAGAGTCAATTGTACAGATTTTTGCTTTACTAATAAGTATTCTTTGCTTTTGCAAAAAAATGTCAGAAGGATTTTTATCAAATTCTTCAGCAAGTCTTTTCTCAATTCTTGAGCGAAGTTCTCCGGCAGCGGCATTAGTAAAAGTAACTACCAACAACTTGTCAGCAGAAATAGGGTTTTCTTTATCGATTAACATTCCGGCTACACGCTCAACTAAAACCGCAGTCTTTCCTGAACCTGCCGCAGCGGAAACCAGAATACTCCCCTTTTCACTTATTGCAAGACTTTGCTCTTTTGTTGGTTTAAATGCCACTCTTTTCACCTGCCTTTAAAGTCTCAATAATTTCTTCATTCGTATATTTAACAGCACTGTTATGTTTCTTATTACTGCTTCTGCAAATACTTGCAAAATCACAATATTGACAAGCGTTCGATTTTATGCCGTCGGTTGGATTGGCGTAAAAATCTCCCCTTCGGATACTTGCTCCCATATCGGTTATAAGCGAATCGATTCTTTCAAAAATAAGGTTGAAAGTCTCTTTATCAACGTGGTCGTTTGATTTTGCTGTATGTTTAGGCACATAAACACCCTTGTTTTCCTTTTCCATCGCAAAAACAATTTCATCATCATTTGATATAAGACCGTTCATTTTAAGCGATTTAGTATCTGCAGATTTTCTTGCAGGCATATATAAAATTCCCGCAGGTTGTGGTGCTTCGACTAAATGTTCACCATTTTTAATGAAAGCCCTTAAATACAGAAGCATTTGCATATTAAGGCCTACAAGCGTATCTGATAAAACAAAACTAAGTCTTCCTGTTTTATAATCGACAACGCGGACATTGTTTTTATAAATATCAACACGGTCAATTTTACCCTCTAAATACACTGAAGAGTCATCAGACAGAGTATATTGAAGTTTTGGAATATCACCATTTTCACCTATTGTAAGTTCACAGTATTTAGGGTCAAAGTCGCTCTGCTCAAACTCACTTGATATATGCAAAACAATTTCCTTGACAGAGGATGCGATTCTGTCTAGCAAATAGGCAAAACGAGGAGTCATAAGAACCTGTGAACCGCTGACAGCCGAAATGTACTCATCAATAAGTGTGTCAACCTCTGCGGAAATCTGCAAAGCGGAAAGTTCGCAAATTTTTTTGCCGTAATTAGTAATTATGTTCTCAAGCACAAAGTGTACAATTGTACCTCGCTGCAAAACGTTAAGGTCAGCCTTTTCGATTTTTCGGATATTTATTCCGTTTTTAAGAAGGTAAGACAGTCTACACCTATGATATGTATCAAACTTTGTCGCAGAAATTTGAATGTTTTTACCAAAAAGTCTATCAGATACTTTAGGAGTAATTGTAAAATCATTTACTTGATTTGGATTGCAAAGAACATCTAACCTATTAGCATATTCATCAATATCTGAAAGTGAATTTAAGACTGTAGCGGCACTCTCTTCTCTCATTCCGCCAACTTCATTAAAGGCAGATTTTGCTGTACGGGGAACAAACTCTCCCTTATGGGAAAGCAAAAAATCAGTAGTTTGTAAATTTTCAAATTTGCCTAAAATCCTTGAAACAAAGGAAGAGACTTCGAGTTCTTCGCCGGTTGAAGATTTTTTAGAATAAAGAATATAAACCTTGTCCATAGGACAGCAAAGCATTGAATAGACGAGATAATTTTCCTCTATTGCTCCTTTAATGAAATCGTCATCAAGATTTATTCCGAAATCTTTTATTTTTTCTTTGTCAGACGCCGCAAATATACCGCTTGTACTTGTTGAAACGGCAGGAAAAACGCCCTGATTTGCTCCAAGAATTATTGAAACTTTCGGTTTGGAGGGGCGAATTCTGTCTGCACTGCCAAAGGTTACTTCATCAAGCATCTGAGGAACATTTGAAATACTAGCAGATTCTGTTGCTATAACAAAAGCGTCAAAAAAGTCGTCATCTTGAATAATTTTATCGTCAAGCACTCTAACAATACTGTCAAGGACCCCCGCTACAGTGTCCCAACTCTGCTGAATGACCGAAGAATTGAAACTGTCACCCTCTGCTTCAAGTTGCTTGCAAAGCAAAGAAAGTTTATTATCAATTGAACAGTTGATGAGATGGTCAAAAACTGCCTTTGCACGTTGTTTGGGTGTTCCGGTATAAGCGTATTTAAAATCAGAAAGTATTTTGATGATTTTTTCTCTTGTACAGTTTATTTTATTAAGGCGTTCGAGGTCACGCTCACTGTCAGAATCAGTCTGCATACCCTTAACGCTCATTTCCCAAGGATTATTCCAATCAGACGCTTTGATATCCCATATAAAAGTATAGTCTTCAAGTTCTGATAATTCTTCTTGGCTGAAATCTAAAAGAGACAATTTTAAAAGACTTAAAATACTATCTGTTGAAAAGGTTTTGACAGCGTTTAAAAGATTATACAGATACATACAAAGCGGAGTATAAGCAAGTTGAACGCTTTTATCCATAAAACAGGAAACTCCGTGATTTTCACACTGCTTTAAAACATAGTTGCCGTAGGCTTGTGCGTTTCTTGCAACTACAATAAAATCCTTGAACCTATATCCGTTTTCTGCGACCAGACGATTAATAATATTTGCGGCCGCTAATGCTTCGTCTCGATTGTTCTGACAGGCAATAATTCTAACAGAATCGGATATCTTGTCCTCATCACACTTAGCACCCGACATAAAACTTTCTAGGGTTTCCATTGATTCATTAGTATAATAATGATGCTCAAGGCGGGTAACATTAAAAGATTTTACCCCCCTACTTTTCGCTATATCTTTAATTCTGCGAATAGCAGAATTGACGTTATAAAAAACGCCGAAAGATTCATCGTCAGGATTGTCAGTACAAAACGAGAAAGTAACGCTTTCTGCTTGTTCAATTATCTTTGTAATTATTTTATACTGTTGGCCTGTAAAGCCTGTGAATGAATCAATAAAAACCTGCTTGTCCTTAAAAAATTCAAATTCACAAAGAAGGCTATATAGTTTTGAAAGTTGGTCAGACGGGTCAACATATCTGTTTTCAAGCAAAGCGTCATATACCGACATTACCGTTGCTATATCGTGAAGTTTGGCTCCGCAAACCCCGCCAATTTCACTAGCAGCATTTAAAAGTTCTTGCGGATTTGTTCCGGCAAATTTAAAATCACGTATAGTTTCCGAAATTACTTGCAAAAAATCGCGGTTATTTACATACTTATTAAAAACTTTTAGACTATCTTTTGTCGCTTTTAATGCCTTACCTGTTAAAATTGCTTTCTCGAAATCAGAAACGAAAAAAGAGGTTCCCCTACCCGAAGCCTCTAAAACAACATCGTAAAGTCTTGAAAAACTTAAAATACTTATATTATCAATTACAACATTTTTTCGCTTTATTATTGCTCTTTCGGTTTCAAAAGAGAATTGTTCGGGCACAATTATTATAGCCTGTCCGCAACTAGATGCGGCGGCGGCTCCTTCAAGTATTTGATAACTTTTTCCCGTACAGGCACGGCCAATTATAAAATTAAGCATTTTTCTCTCCAAAAGCGTTTTTATTATTATACAACATATTGAAAAATAAGAAAAGTCTAATTTATAAAAAAAGATAATCTATTAAATAAAAAGCGGCTATTCCGATTGGACCAAATACCGCCGACATAAATACAGAAATAATATTGATATAAACTGATATATTAAGGTATCCTGATAGAAGTTTCAAAACGAACAATAAAACAATGCCTACTAAAGAATTACCGACAAGTAACCTTAAACTTATTTTATATCTGACCATAACAAATATTAAGGCAAACAGGTATATAATTGCCGCTAAGAACAAAAGAATTTTAATGTATAACAAAAGAATACCTCCCTCACATATAATCAATATGAAGGGCGAAAATGTTTTATGAAAAAAACAACGCGGTATGAACAGCGTTCACACCGCGTTGTTAACTAATTTAAGCACCTGTATTACTTAAGACTGCGCAAATAATGTTTGCAGCAAGAACAACAACAAAGAAGGCTATTGCAATAAACTTGGTCATTCGAGCAAGTTTAGCGTCAGCGGTTCTTGCTTTTGTCTTGGAAAGGAAGGTGTCAGCAGCACCGGAAATAGCGCCGTTTATTCCGGCACGATGTCCCTGTTGTAAAAGAACAACACCAATAACAACTATTGAAACAAGTAATACGAGAACGCCGATTATAATCTCAAGAACGCCCATATACTATACCTCCAAACTATAATAACAATATAACGAATTGATTATAACAGATAAAATAAATAAAA
>JAZSLH010000083.1:0-3893 GCA_045535275.1 Acutalibacteraceae bacterium | reverse complement strand
ATTGAACGAGGGTCCTGCGGAGAGGTTACACTAACAATTCCGCCAACGGGTAGCGACTGGAAAAAGGTTCGGGGTCCATCGACCGTTCCGGGGGGCATATCGACAAACATATAATCAACCTCGCCCCAATTTACATCGGTCCAGAACTGAGTTACAGCACCCGCAATTACGGGACCTCGCCAGACCACAGGCGCTTCTTCATCTTCAAGAAGAAGATTTACCGACATAAGTTTAAGACCGCTAAGCGTTGTTGCGGGAAAAATTCCGTCCTCGTCAGCCTCGGCTCGAGTATGAACACCGAACATTTTAGGAATTGAGGGGCCTGTGATATCGGCGTCGAGTATTGCGGTTTTATAACCCTTTCTTGCCATTAACACCGAAAGCATAGAGGTAACAAGAGATTTTCCTACTCCGCCCTTTCCCGACACAACCCCGATAACCTTTTTAACGCTACTATTTTTATTTAGGGCTTCTTTTTGAGGTTTTGACGAGTCCGCTTTTGAACAGGAACCGCAGTTACCGTCACAACCGGTTTCACTGCATTTTCTTTCTTCTGCCATTAAAAAATCACTCCAATAAACGATAATAATAACTATTAGTATTATTATACCGCTTATCAGAGTAATTTTCAATGACGATATTAGAAAATTGTTTCAATTAGTTTTTCAGACTCTTTTGGAGAGTAGACAAAATGCTCCATTCTCTCTCCCTCATAGAAATACTCAAAAGGCGGAATTTCTAAAGAGTCGAAATTATCAATAATTATAAGTTTTACCTTCATTTTGTCGGGGATAATACTTTTTATGTAGACTCCTGCCTTTTGTCCTACCTTTACCCCCTCTTTAGGCTCAGCAAGACCCGCAAGATTTGGGGAAAGTTCAATAAAAATTCCGTAGGTTTCAATGCTTCTGACAATCCCCGACACCGTTTGACCCTGACTTATGCGGTCGGCATTTTCCTGCCAGGTGCCGAGAAGTTCTTTATGGGTCAGCGTTATTCTACCCGATTCATCAATATTTTTAATAATAACCCGTATATTGTCGCCGTTTTTAAAACGGTCGGCAGGGTGGGATATTCTGGATACAGATATAGAATCT
Organism: Acutalibacteraceae bacterium; assembly: GCA_045535275.1. GTDB lineage: Bacteria > Bacillota > Clostridia > Oscillospirales > Acutalibacteraceae > SFWF01. Next base: position 2,796 of record JAZSLH010000083.1, on the reverse strand, counting down.
ATTGGCAGAAGCGCAATATTTCCGCAACCGATATCGCAAAAGGCTCCAAAACTTTCAAGATGGGTTATCTTGGCGTTTATAATATCGCCGGGGCTTAAACGGTTTAAAAATTCTCTTTTGCACTGTCTTTGCGCGTTTCGACGCGACAGCAGGGCGCACGGCTTTTTATTTTCGGTTTCAAAAATTTCCTCTACAGTAAAACAAACCGATTTACCAACTCGCGAAATAAGGGCAATATCACGTGTTTTTCCCTCTTCTATACCAATTGCTCCTTCGACCCTTGGTATGACACCGTTCATCGAACCTAAATTTACAAGCAAATTATGGTCGCTGTCGCACATATAAGCAACGGCTTCAAGAATTTCTCCTCTTAAAGACGCCTCTTTAAGTTGAGTTAAACTGTAATTTACCTTTTTCGCGTCCTTCTCGGATGACTGCCATCCTTCAGGATAAAAGCCCTTCATATTATCAACCTTTCATTTGTTTTGCATATTCCATATATATGCACAAAAAGACTGTAATATTTATTTTTTCGGCTATTATCCGCTGTTTTTTTGGGAAAACTAACTGTAAATTCTCAAAAGGCGGGTTTGGTATGATAATTGCAGTATCAGTTTTTGTTGTCGGTTTAATTTTTTTAGGGGCGGTTTCCCTTTTTGGAATGAATATGGCGGTGGTCCGAAAGAATAAGCCAATGGCACTCCCCGGAAAAGATATAAATTCAAGTTGTTTTGACACTATGTTTAAAAATGACATATCAAAAGGACAAAAATGGATTGAGGGTATCCCTTATACAGAACAGGAAATCATATCTTTTGACGGGACAAAACTCTACGGCAGATTCTATGAAAACAACGGGTCTAAAACTACGGTTCTTTTAATGCACGGATACCGTTCGGGGCCTATGCACGATTTTTCCTGCGCATTTAAATTCTATTTTGATAAAGGGTTTAATCTTATGGTACCCGACCAGAGAGCCCACGGAAAAAGCGGAGGGAAATTTATTACCTACGGCGTCAAGGAAAGATATGACGCAAAGTGTTGGATGGAGCATATAAACCGCATAATTGAAGACGGAGTAATTTATGCAAACGGGGTTTCTATGGGGGCGTCGACGCTTTTAATGGCTTCGGGGCTTTCGCTTCCCGAAAACGTTAAAGGAATTATTGCCGATTGCGGTTTTACTAGTCCCGGCGCAATAATCAAAAAGGTTATTAAAGAGGATATGAAACTTCCTTTGTTCCCTTTATATTACACAACAAGGGCGGTGACCAAATTGTTTGCAGGGTTTGATTTTGAGGAATGCAGTGCTGTTACCTCGGTTAAAAGTTCCAGCGTTCCTATTCTTTTTCTGCACGGGAAAAGTGACGGTTTTGTCCCCTTTTATATGGGGGAAGAAATTTTCAATGCCACCGCCTGCGAAAAGAAGGCGGTTTGGGTTGAAAATGCCGACCACGGTTGCTCCTTTATGATAGACAAAGAGGCTTGTGCAAACGCTCTTTACGGGTTTTTGGGGATATAAAAAAAGCACCCTATGGTGCTTTTTTATTATAACATTTCCTTACGGAGTTCTTCAGAGGATTTGTAGGACAGGTAGGCGGGGGGGATATCAAATACTGTTTTACAGCCAACACTTCCCTCTTTATACATTCTATATACAGCGCGGGCGTAGGCAACAATTACGCTTGCGGTAAACTCGGGGTTTGAGTCGAGTTTAAGGCTATACTCAATTATATGAGTATTTTGGTTTTCTATGCCCGTTTTACCCGAACGGATTACGAAACCGCCGTGAGCAATTGCGCTATGGTTCTTCTTAAGTTCTTCCATAGTAATAAAATGAACTACCGTATCATAGTCGGCAAAATAGTTGGGCATTGTTTTAATTTCGTTTTCTATTCTCTCTTTGTCGGCGCCCTCTTTTGCTACGACAAAGCACTCACGAAGATGTTTTTGTCTTGCCGTTAAGGTGGGGTTTGCTCCGCTTCTGACGGCTTCAAGGGCGTCTTCTTTAGGTATTGTATACTGTTTTGCATCAAGGACACCGTCGATTCGGCGAATAGCATCAGAATGGCCCTGGCTTACACCCTTGCCCCAGAAGGTATAGTCTTGTCCCTCGGGCAGAATAGCCGAGGCGTAAAGGCGGTTAAGAGAGAACATACCGGGGTCCCAACCGCAAGAAATAACAGCAACCTTACCGTTTTCTTTTGCGTTTTTGTTGACCTTTTCAAAATGCTCAGGAATTTTAGCGTGGGTATCGAAACTATCAACCACATTAAAATACTTTGCATATTCGGGGGTCTGTTTTGGCAGGTCGGTAGCCGAGCCACCGCAAAGGATTAAAACATCAATCTCGTTTTTATGGTTTAAAATATCATCAATATGATAAACGGGGACATTATCAGTTAAAATTTTAAGGCTTTCGGGGGGCCGGCGGGTAAAAACGGCTTTAAGTTCCATATCGCTGTTTTGCTTTATGGCACATTCAATTCCTCTACCTAAATTTCCATAACCTAAAATACCTATTTTCACAGTCATATAAAACTCCTTACAGAAAATTACATCTTTATGATATGTTATTTTACCGCTATTTAAACTTTAAGTCAAGAAAAAAGGCTCTGTGGTATCCACAGAGCCTTGAAATTTGCGATAATATAATTAACGCTTGGAGAACTGGGGTGCACGACGTGCGCCTTTGAGTCCGTATTTCTTTCTTTCCTTCATTCTCGGGTCACGAGTGAGGTAGCCTGCCTTCTTAAGTGCCGGGCGGAGAGCTTCGTCATACTGAAGCAAAGCTCT
>JAZSLH010000025.1:0-8096 GCA_045535275.1 Acutalibacteraceae bacterium | reverse complement strand
AACGCTTCGGTGGTAGGTTACAACATTTCCTGTGACCTTGCCGTAATTAAAATAAACGGCAAAAATCTACCTGCAATCGACTGGGGTGATTCTTCCAAACTAAAGGTTGGACAAACGGTAGTTGCGGTAGGAAACCCGGGCGGTCTTGAGTTTATGGGTTCGGTTACAATGGGAATAGTCAGTGGTCTTAACCGCGTTGTTTCCGACGCTTATGATAGCGCAGCGGTTCAGTTAATCCAAACCGATGCGGCAATAAATCCGGGAAATTCGGGCGGTGCTCTTGTAAATGAAGAGGGTGCTCTTATTGGAATAAACTCAAGTAAAATTGTTTCCGCAGGTTTTGAAGGAATGGGCTTTGCAATCCCCTCAAATACTGTAAAAGACATTTGTGATAAAATTATTTCAAAAGAGTTTGACCCCTCTCCCTATATCGGCGTAACTGTAAGCGAACGCTATACGTCAGAAGTTCTCAGTTCTTTAGGTTTACCGTCTGGTGCGGTTGTCTATAGTGTTGTAAGCGGAGGACCTGCTGCTAATGCGGGTATAAAACAAGGAGACATAATTACCGAGTTTAACGGAGTAAAAATTACCGACTACTCAAAACTTTATGACGCTATAACAAAATGCAAACCCGGCGAAAAGGTCAACTTCACAATCTATCGTTCAAGGCGTTACCATAGCGGAACCGTTACAATCGGTTCAAACAATTCACAATAAAAAATATCGGAGGAACTTATTGGTTCCTCCGATATTTTTATTTTACTGTTTCAACCTTTACTGCCAAAACCGAACTGCCATTATCGGTGTAGGTTATTGTTAGAGTATCGCTTTTGTTTATAAAGGGGAGAGCATCGTTTAAACCAATATCGGCAATAAAGATTTTATCCTCGTCTTCAAGCATAATATAGTAACAGGTGTTTCCGTTTACTACTGCCGAAGAAATATCCGAAACCTTAGCTGTTGTGGATTTTTCTTCGGTTATTATATTTCCGTTCTCGTCAAGTTTGCCTGACTCTTTAAGAAGTCTTCGGTATTCTTCTTCTGCACCTGTCAGAGAATCTGCAACGCCTACTATTTGATAGTTTGAAACCGATACAAAGGAGTAGGATTTAACCAGCCCCGCTCCGTCTTTAAGACTTATAAAGTAGGACGGAGTGTCGGCAATATTTACAAGAATCGGGAAGGTCGCGTTATATCCCTTTTCTTGAATTTTACCTTCTGCCGATTCCATCGCCGAGTATTCTTCGGCTCCGTTTATCGAATAGGTTTTTGCTTCCTTTGTTCGAAGGTTAACAAGAATAAATCCAATGTTCGATTCGTCTGAAACAACCGAGGTAATTCCCGTGTATACCCAGATATCGTCATCAATAGCCAAATAGTTATATCCTTCGGTGGTCTTTACAACATTTTTCTGGGAAATAATTGAGTTCCACCATCCGTTTACATAGGTGCCCCAATAATTTGCCTGGGTCAGAACAACGTCTGCGGTATAAACACAGTCAATCCACTGGGGAACGGAATCAACATTATAATGTGTCATCTCTCCCGTTATTGCGTCAACCGTAATAATGCTCGTAATGTCATATCCACCAAGGAAACCGATTGTATAGTCATAGCAGGAAATAATCCAGAAAGGACGGCCGTTTTCGTCAACCTCAAAGGAGGTTGAATCAAACATTTTTGTAGGATAACTGAAACGTACATGACGCATAAGGTCTCTGGAGAAACACTCGCTTGGGGAATATTTCATACCTTCGGGAAGATTTACAAGTTCGGTATCCTGTGTCGCCATATCAATTTTAACATAGTAGGGTATACCGTCGTCGCGGTTTGTAAACCATTTAATAATATCGGCATACTGTAAAGGAGAAACACGGGTAGGCTTATTCTGATAGTTAATCTGGGTGTAGTAATTTGAAACATCAAACTGAGAAACAAGTTCAACTACCTCGCCGATTTTTCGGCTTCCCAGCCTTTCCGCAGAATCTCGGTCAACTACGGGAATTTGCGAAAGTGGAATTTCTGCAATATCCTCGTTAAAGTTAGATTCCTTAACGGTCAGCATTTTCTGATATTTTGAAGCGTTGAAAAACTGTGATGAGGTTACAAAAATTGCACCCGCAACCAAAATCACAACCGACACAACAGAAATCAAGACGATTTTAAAGGCTTTTGAAGCAAGAAACTTGGGCTTTTCTTTAAAAACGACCTTGTGTCCTTCGGTAACGACATTATTGCCTTTAATGAGGTTTACAAGGAAATGTCCGCCCGAAAACACTGCCGTCAGGACTATATATCCGAGTACAATAAACAGTATAAAGCCCCAAAAAGATGCCGATTTAATGTTAAACGCGGGAAGTGCAAAATAGTAATATACGGCAGAAGCAATAAGCGTGATTATTGCAGAAAGTCCATATTTTTTAAACAATATCAATCACCTCATAAAATTATAGATTTATTTATTACTGACTATAGTATACCAAAAAAATATTCGGTTTACAACAAATTTATAACAAAATTTACCTGTGTGACAAAAAAGTTGAATTTTTGTTATGACTATAGTATAATGACTTATTATTATAAAATAATAACCAGATTTTTGTGTTTGGAGATATATGAATGACCAATTTTACCCCTGAAAATACTAAAATATTACCCGCCCTTGCTCTTCGTGGGCTTGTCTGCTTCCCCGGTGTAATGTTACACTTTGATGTCGGAAGAAAAAAATCAATAAAAGCCCTTAATGCCGCAATGGAGCGTGGGCAGAAAATTTTCCTTGTTTCTCAGAAGAATGTTTTTGACGAAGACCCTACTGATGCCGACCTTTACAGTATTGGCTGTGTTGCAAAGATATGTCAGGTCCTTCGTATGAAAGATGACAGCGTAAAGGTGCTTGTTGAGGGCCTTTACCGTGCAAAAACGGTTGAACTTGACAGTTCCGGAAGTTTTATGACCGCCGCTGTTAAGAAGTGCGAAATCCCGGCAAATCGTCACCGCAAGGTTTATCTTGAAACTCTTGCAAGAAAAATTCGTGCCGAATTTGAAGGCTATGCCGCAAAAGGAATAAAAATTGCTCCCGATATTGCCGTAACCATTGCTTCTAATGATGATGTAGGTTTTCTTGCCGACTTTATTGCTTTCAATATCCCCGTACCCGTTGACGATAAGCAGTTTATTCTTGAGCAGTTAAATCCCGTTTCCCGTGCAAAAATTGCCCTTGAACTTTTGTCAAAAGAGTCTGAAATTATTGATATAGACCGAAAAATCGGCGAAAGGGTTAAAACCCAGATAGACGATAATCAGCGTGAGTATTATCTTCGTGAGCAAATAAAGGCTATAAACTTTGAACTTTACGGAGATGAGAGTGATGATGAAGCAGAAGAGTATTTTTCAAAAATTGAGAAACTTTCTGCCCCCGACTATGTTTTGGAAAAGCTAACCGCCGAAGTCCGTAAACTTCAGAAAATGCCCCAGGGCTCTCACGAGGGCACCGTGGTCAGAGGCTATCTTGACACCTGTCTTGAACTGCCTTGGAATACCTATACCGAGTCCAAGTTGGAAATACCAAAATCCGAGCAGATTTTAAACCGTGATTTTTACGGAATGGATAAGGTTAAAGAGCGTATAATTGAGCAACTTTCGGTTTATCTTTTAAACCCCGATATAAAGGGGCAGATAATCTGTCTTGTCGGTCCTCCCGGTGTCGGCAAAACTTCAATCGGAAAGGCGATAGCCGAGTGCATGGGAAGAAAATATGCCCGTATCTCTCTTGGCGGAATTCGTGATGAAGCCGAAATCAGAGGTCACAGAAAAACCTATATCGGTGCAATGCCGGGTAAAATAATAAACGCCGTAAAACAAGCGGGAAGCAATAACCCTCTTATTTTGCTTGATGAGATTGATAAACTTGCAAGTGACTATAAGGGCGACCCCTCGGCTGCTCTTTTAGAGGTTCTCGATAAAGAGCAGAACAATACCTTTGTCGACCACTTTATTGATATGCCCTACGATTTAAGCAAAGCGGTGTTTATCACTACCGCAAACGACGCTTCTTTAATTCCCGCCCCCTTGCTTGACCGTATGGAAGTAATTGAACTTTCTTCCTACACAAGAGAGGAAAAGTTTAATATAGCAAAAAATCATCTGGTCAAAAAAGAGGTTAAAAATCACGGCCTTGACGGAAGAAAGATTAAAATAACCGATGAGGCAATTTATGACCTTATTGATTTTTATACTCGTGAAGCGGGGGTGCGTAAACTCGAAAGAACTATCGCAACCCTTTGCAGAAAAACCGCTAAACTAATAGCGTCGGGAGAGAAAAAACAGGTTAAAATAACCTCGGAAACAGTTCTTGAAATGCTCGGTAAACATAAGTACCGCCCCGAAGAAGTTCTTGAATCCGATGAGGTCGGAATAATTAACGGACTTGCCTGGACAAGTGTCGGCGGCGAACTTATGCAACTCGAAGTTTCGGTAATGGACGGAAGCGGTAAAATAGAACTTACCGGTTCTCTTGGCGATGTTATGAAAGAATCGGCTAAAGCCGCCGTATCTTTTGTTAGAGCCAACGCCAAAAAGTACGGTATTGACCCTGATTTTTACAAGAATAAAGATATCCATATCCACGCTACCGAAAACGCCGTTCCAAAAGACGGACCGAGTGCAGGTGTTACAATCACAACCGCATTAGTCTCCGCCCTTACGGGAATTCCCGTCCGCAGAGATGTTGCAATGACGGGAGAGGTGACAATCAAGGGCAGAGTTCTTGCTATCGGCGGCCTTAAGGAAAAAACAATGGCTGCCTATCGTGCAGGGGTTAAAACAGTATTTATACCTAAAGCCAACGAACCCGACCTTGCCGAACTTGATAAAACCGTTCTAGCAAATGTTGAGATTAAGGTCGCTCACAGGGTTGAAACCGTAATAGAAGGTGCCCTTTGCTCTTTCGAGCCTAAAACCGACGAAAAGTTTGTCCCCGTTGTTGAATATGCAACAACCGATAACAGAATTAGCCAGTAGGAGATTTTTATGAATTTTAATAATGCCTATTTTGAAAAGGCGTTTGGAACCTTTAACCAACTGTGCGTTTCCGACCTGCCCGAGTTTTGTTTTTCGGGCCGCTCAAATGTGGGAAAATCTTCGCTTATTAACAAACTGACCAACCGCAAAAGTTTAGCCAGAGTAAGCGGAAAACCGGGTAAAACGGTAACCATTAACTTTTACCGTGCGGATAATATCCGTATTGTAGACCTTCCCGGTTACGGATATGCAAAGGTTCCTTTTGCCGAGCGCACCCGTTGGTCTGACCTTATGGAAGGCTACTTTAAATCCGGCAGAAATATTAAATGTGTCTTCGCTCTTATTGATATGCGTCATCCTGCTACTGATTTTGATATTGCAATGCTTGACTTTATGCAGCAAATGGATATACCATATCACATAGTGCTTACAAAAAGCGACAAACTTAACAAAACCGAGTACGCAAATCGTTTAACCGCCGTAAACGAAGAACTTTACGGTTTTATAGAAGATTGCGAAATAATTCCTTTCTCGGCTCAAACGGGCGAGGGAGTATCAAAACTTCAAGAAATTATTGAAAACTTAAGAGGTTAAAAATGTTAAATAATAGATTTGGCGTAAATGAAAAGGGCAATTTAACCCTTGGCGGAGTAGATACCGTAGAACTCGCAAACACCTACGGCACCCCTCTTTACGTTATGGACGAAAATGATATAAGAAATAATTGCCGAGAGTTTAAAGGTGCTTTTGATAAATATTACGGCGGTAATGCCCGAGTATATTTTGCTAGTAAGGCCTTTTCCTGTAAGGAAATGTACCGCATAGTAGAAAGCGAAATGCTCTGTACCGATGTAGTTTCGGGCGGAGAACTCTATACCGCTCTCTCGGTTGGATTTCCTGCCGATAAAATCGGTTTTCACGGGAATAATAAAACAGAAGACGAGTTGATTTTTGCCCTTAAAAGCGGAGTGGGTCATATTATCGTTGACAACTTTGCTGAACTAAACAGACTTAACTCTCTTGCCAATCAAATGGGTAAAATGCCAACGGTTTTGCTTCGAATTAAGCCCGGAATCGACTGCCATACACATGACTATATAAAAACAGGACAAATTGACTGCAAATTCGGTTTTGCCCTTGAAAACGGAGAGGCAAAAGAGGCAATAAAAACCGCTTGCGGAATGGAAAATATCGACCTTGCGGGTATCCACTGCCATATCGGCTCTCAAATCTTTGAAACCCAGCCCTTTATAGATGCCGCAGATATAATGGTCTGCCTTGCTAAAGATACAGAAAACGAATTTGGCGTAACCCTTCGCGAAATAAATTTCGGCGGCGGTTTTGGAATTAGATATACCGAAAATGACCGTCCGATTTCAAAAGACGAAAGTATAAAAACGCTCTGCGAGGCGGTTATAAAAGCCTGTGAGAAATACGGCTTTAAACTACCCAAAATTTCAATAGAACCCGGTCGCTCTATTGTCGGAGATGCAAATTTAACCCTTTATAAAATCGGCTCGGTAAAGACAATTAAAAATGTCCGCACCTATGTGTCGGTTGATGGTGGAATGGCTGACAATCCTCGATACGCTCTTTATCAGGCGGAGTATGAAGCGGTTGTTGCAAATAAGGCCGACAAGCCCAGAGATTTTGTTGCTACAATAGCGGGTAGATGCTGTGAAAGCGGCGACCTTATCCAAGAACACACAAAAATTCAGACCCCCGCCGAAAACGATATCCTTGCGGTTCTTTCTACGGGAGCCTATAACTATTCAATGGCAAGTAATTATAACAGAATTCCCCGTCCCGCCGCCGTAATGGTAAAAGACGGCGAGGCTCGTTTGATTATCCAGCGTGAAACCTATGAAGATTTAATTTCAAAGGATATTTAGGTATGATTGACTTTAAAAGTCCCAAACTTTCCGATTATGAAAAGTTCGCCCCCTTCTTTTTTGATGAGGGCGAACTTTCTTGTGAAATGAATTTCATAAGTATCTATGTTTGGAAACGAGTTTATGAAAATAAGTTCTATCTTGACGATAAAACCCTTATTTTCAGAAGCATAGATGAAGACGGAAACTATATGTTTTCGCTTCCGTACGGCGACCTTAAGTACGGAATGAACCTGATTTTCGACTACTGCAAACGAAACGGAATAATTCCTAATCTCTGGACAAGCCGGGGAAAAAGACTTGACCTCTTTAGAGAACTTTACAGTTCGTTTGAGTTTATTGCTCAAAGAGATAATTTTGATTATATTTACAACAGGAAAGATTTGGCCGAACTTGCGGGTAAAAAATATCATTCAAAACGCAACCACATATCGGCTTTTTCAAAAAAATATAATTGGACTTACGAGCCTTTAACTAACGAAAATATGGAGGATTTCCTCGCCTTTTCTGATAAATGGTATGAAGACAGAAGGGTAGAAGAGGACGAGGGACTTAAAGCCGAGAAAAAAGCGCTCGGTGAAATTTTAAACTCAGATGTTGGAATAGACTATAAAGGTGCTATGATTAAGGTGGAAAACAAAGTAGTTGCAATAACGCTCGGTTCGCCTATAAATTCTTTTACCTTTGATATACACTATGAAAAAGCCGACAAAGATTTTGCAACGGCTTATGCCGTAATAAACCGAGAATTTGCTTTAAGAGAACTTTCTAACTACAAATATATAAACCGCGAGGACGATTTGGGCATTGAGGGACTGCGTAAAGCGAAACTTTCTTATAAACCCGAAATAATTCTCGAAAAATACAGCCTTATTTACAAAGGGGAGGAGTTATCTTGAAAGAACAGGTTTTAAGCCTTTATAAAACCGCTTTTAATGACCCCGATGACTTTACTGAAGATTTTATTGACCGCTATTTTGAAACCTCCTGCCGTTATACAGTTAAAGACGGTCGGGTTGTCAGTATGCTTTTTCTTCTGGATGCTACTATGCAAAAGGGCGAAGAAGTGCTCTGCGGAAAATATCTTTACGCCGCCGCCACCCACCCCGATTTTAGGGGTCAGGGTCTAATGACTAAACTAATAGAAAAGGCAAAGCGTGAAACGGTAGAAAAGGGCGAATTTCT
>JAZSLH010000013.1:0-6738 GCA_045535275.1 Acutalibacteraceae bacterium | reverse complement strand
AACAATCTCCGCTATATTATTATCGTTTGCAGGACGCCTTGACGGAGAGGTTATATGATAGTTGTTGAAAACTGTTATATTGTCGGTTTTTTTGCAAATTATCTTATAAGTGTCCCCAAAAGTTTTACCCGAAAGGGTCAGTTTGTCGCAAAGAACGAGCGTACCCTCGGAATAATTATTATCACTGTATGACGCGTCTTTAGAAATAGCGGGAATGCTTTCAGGCTCTACAAAATCCAGGTCATTTTTCTGGTAGTGATAAAAACCTGTGTCGCGGACAAAGTAGACGGAATCGTCTAATGTTGTGGTTGCATATCTTCCGCTATCGGTCGGCGAATAAGCCCCGATAATAAGCGAGAAAGAAACGCTGTCTGAACCCTCACTGAAAAAATCTACCTGATATTTAGGTTTATCAAAACCGTATTCTTTGCCGTCGTTTTTATCGTCGCTTATTTTTTTCGAATAACCCTGCTCCATAAGACTGAAAACAGTATTTTCAATGTCTGAAACGCTGGTTAAAGAGGGGTCAACATCGACAAGCGACCACTGTGTAGTCGTTTTCTCTTCGGTTTTAACCTCAATGGTATGGAATTTTATGGTGTTATTTTCGGCAATAAGTGTAACTCGGTCAACCTTGTCGAAAAGAGATTCGTCCATAATTCTTATGTCATCAAGAGAACTGCTCGAATCATCATTATCAACAAGAGGCGGAATTAAGGTTACGATAAGGGCGATTATTGCCCCAACTAAAACAAGGGCAACCGACGCGGTTAGTATCTTTTTAAGGTTTTTTCCCTTTTTTACCTTGTCTTTATGGGCTTTAGGGTCGGAGAAGATTGTAGACTCTTGGTCGGACACTTCATAAACACGCGAATTTTTGTCGGCTTCGTTTACGATTTCTTCCGACACGCTCTCGCTGTGTTTTTCCTGTTCGAAAGAGTTCATCGACGAGCCCTCCTTACAAAGACGGTAACGCCTAAAGCGATAAGCAGTACGGGAAGTCCCCACTTGAAGATAACCTTCATGGTGTCTGCCGCTTTTTCGTTTACAACGTCAGCAAAGGTGTTCTCTTCCATTTTCTTCATTGTAAAGGTTATTCCGTCATCTTCGGCTCCGCTTATAAACTTTGCCGCAGAAATCATACTCTCGCGGTTAAGTGTATAGGTTGAACTCCAATAGGACGAAGCAAAATCTTCGCCCGAAAAAGCCATTACATAACTTGTTCGGTAAATATTATCAACCGGCTCGGTTTCTTCTGAAAGAAGAATTCCTATATGCTTTTGCTGTTCAAAAGAGCCGTCGGGTTTCCAGTCGGTTCCGACATTTGACAGTTCAGCAATAACTACGCTGTCGGTAGCGGTAAGGGCAATAGGCTTGGTTTCTCTGAGTCCCTCTTCTTCAAAAGCCTGATAAAGAGGACGGTTTCCGCCGGCGACCAGACCCTGATTTGCGTTTACGATTTTATCGTACTCGTTATCTTCACCGTTTGTTTCAGCCGCTTCAAAGAAGAGCGAAGTGTTATCGCCGAAAGCAATATATTCGGTATTGGTTTCGTAAAGAACGCCGTCGCCGTAGGTTATTCCCCAACTTTCAAGAAAAGCGTCAAGGTTAGGCGTAGCGGGGGAAGAAACCGAAGCCATATACATAAGTCCTTTGCCCCTTATTCCGCCGTTATAGAGCCACTCTTCAATGGCCTCTATTTCAGAGGCTAGAAAATCTTCTATAGGTGCGTCAATAATAACGAGGTCATACTCTTCGCCGATTTCGTTTATTGCGGCAGAAGAATAGGTGGCAATATCAAAATTGTTGAGTTTAAGCATCTCGCCGTATTCGGTAGCAACATGGGGGTCGCAGTGGGTTTCAATAATAAGCGCCTGTTTGGTTTCTGCCGAAGTGACCTTATATATTGCAGAAGTGAGCACAGTTTCAATATTATTTCCCTTTATGGTATAGGGGTTTCCATACTGAACATATCCGTCATCGTACAAATAATAAATGTCATCAAAAGCAATTATTGAACTGCGGTTAACATACTGACCGTCGATATTCTGGTTGCACTCTACTATAATATCGCCCATATCAAGAGCCGAGCCCGAATACTCTTTTTCAATTTCTGCGAAAGAGGGGTCATAAGGGTCGGCAAAACGAACGGTTACATTATCTGAATATTTCTCGTAAAGATTTAAAAGATTTATTGTTTGCTCAAAATATTCGCCCGTTTGGTCAACGGCGTTAAAATACTGCTGAGCAATATAGCCGAGTTGTCCGTTTGTGTAGTCCTCTTCAGAACTGCAGACGGTTACGGTGACCTCTTTGTCGAGGGCTTTAATAAAATCAATATTTTCTTTTGAGAGGGTGTTTGCCCCTTGAAGAGAAATGTCTATATTGAGGTTGGTTCTCTGGGCTAAAAAGCCGAAAAGAAGGTTTACGCCAACTAAAACCGCAAGAACTATTGCGGTAAAGGCAATAGCAACACCGCCGTGTTTAAAAGCGTTTTTACTGAAAAGTTTCTTCTGCTTTTGGGTGTCGGAAACTTCTGTTTTTCTGTTTTTGAAAAATTTCATACTGACACCTCCGCTTAAGCCCATCTGCGTCTTTCAACGGCACGGATTGAAAGGAAGACAAAACCGACCGCAATAGAGACGAGATAGATTACATTAACAACGCTGAAAACTGAACTCGAAAAGGCCGAGAAAAGATTGATAAAAGCAACCTTTTCGGCAACCGCAACTACCCACTCCTGATTGGTTAAAGAGGCGAGATTAGTTACCACCATAAGAAGAAGGAAGGTAACGAGGGTAAGAATGCAGGAAATGATTGTGCTTTCGGTAAGGGAAGAAATAAACATTCCGATTGAAATAAGAGCAGCACCGATAAGCAAAGCACCCAAAAGGCCGTTTAGGAAAACGAGCCAGTTAACGCTTGGAGCAAGCATTGACACGATAATCTGGAAAAGAAGGGTTGGCGAAAATGCGAGGGCGTAAATGCTAAAAGCGGCAAGAAACTTGCCGAGAACGATTCCCTCGACCTTTACGGGAGCGGTAAGAAGTGCCTGGTCAACCTTCTGGCGACGGTCTTCTGACAGAAGACGCATTGTTATTACGGGGGTTATCAAGACTATTACGGTAGAAAGCGACGGGAAAATTACTTCAACCGACGGGTCGCCGTAACTGTAAAGGGTTGCGAAAAAATTGCCCTCGAAAAAGAGGAAGATTGCAAGAAAAACATAGCCGAGAGGCGAAGTAAAATATGATTTGAATTCTCTTTTAAAAACCGCTGTCATTACTTATCGCCCTCCTTTTTGCTGAATTCTTTAGTTTGCTTTGTTTCCTCGCCGATTACTGCTTCGCCTGATTCAAGGTCAAACTTAACCTTGGGGGAAGCAGTCTTTTTATCGGCTTTTTTAATGGTCTTTTGTGTCGCCGTTCCCTCGGTAATGCGGAGGAAGATTTGTTCAAGGGTCATTTCGTTAGAGGTAAGAGAAAGCAGGGTCTTTTTACGCTCTGCAAAACGGTCGGACACAGCCGCGCGGATATCTTGTCCCGCTTTTGGTTCAAGAATAAAGTCGACCGTTCCGATTTCTTTGCTGCCAAGGCAGCGGATTTCTTTGATTCCGGGAACTCCGTTTAGAATCTTTAAAAGTTCTCCCTCGGTGCCCTTTACTCTTATAGAAAGAGAATGGTCCTCTGAAAGATTTTTAGAAAGATTTTCGGGGGTATCGTCGGCAACGATATGGCCCTGATTTATAATTATTACTCGCTCACAAACCTCCTGAATTTCCGAAAGAATGTGGGACGAAAGGATTATGGTGTGGTTTTTACCAAGGCGGGTAATCAAATTTCTTATTTCCAAAATCTGTTTCGGGTCAAGACCAACCGTTGGCTCGTCGAGAATAAGCAGGTCGGGGTTGCCAATTAGTGCCTGGGCAATTCCGACACGCTGACGGTAACCTTTAGAAAGATTTTTAATAAGGCGGTTGTAGACATTATCAATTTTTACAACCCTTGCAATTTCCTCAATATGAGGCTTTTTGGGGAAGTTAACCTTTTTTAAGTCATATATAAAGTAAAGGTATTCCTTAACCGTCATATCAACATAAAGAGGGGGTATTTCGGGCAGATAACCGATACGCTTTTTGGCTTCTTCAGGGTTCTGTGAAATATCAAACCCGTCAATGCTTACCGCACCGTCGGTTAAGGACAGATAACCCGTCATAATATTCATAATTGTACTTTTTCCCGCACCGTTAGGGCCGAGAAAGCCGACAACTTCGCCCTTTTCGATGCTGAAACTGACATTGTCAACCGCAAGGTGATTGACGTATCGTTTTGAAAGGGAGGATACTTCTATCATTATTTTTCTCCTTTTGAAAAATTTAAACCTTTAAAACTATTTTAACAGAAAACAAAGGTCTTTTTGTAAACTGTCTATAAACATTTTAAAATTATATCATATATGTACTGAAATTTCAAGAAAAACGACTTTAACTTGAGTTGTTGATATATAGCAAAAAGCAGAACAAGTTTTAAGTGTACCTTGCTCTGCTTCTTTCTCTAATCTTCCATTTGTCTTCCTAAAAATTCAGCCGCCGCCATAACAAGTTTTATATCGGCTTCGTCGGCTTTTTCGTCGGTTTTGCCGACTAAAATTACCGCCCCGCTGACGTCTCCGCAAGAAATTATCGGATAGGCTGCTGCACAAAGCAAATCACTCGCTTCTACCGCCTGTACGCCCTCTCCTCCGCCGTATCTGGTTCGGTTTTTTATAATATTTCCGAGTTTTTCGGAAATTTCTTTTTCTGCGATTTCTTTCTTTAAAGAGCCTGCCGCGGCAATAATTGTGTCTTCGTCACAGATTGCCGCCGTAAAACTGCTTGACTTCGCAAGAGCCTCGGCATAGTCCTGAGCAAAGTTAGACAATTCCCCTACGGGAGAATATTTCTTAAAAATGACCTCTCCGCCAACCCCTGTATATATCTCTAAAGGAGTTCCCTCCCGAATACGCATCGTTCTTCTGATTTCCTTCGGGATAACCACCCTGCCTAAATCATCGATTCTTCTCACAATACCTGTTGCTTTCATATATAAATCTCCTCTTTTTACAATTTTAGTGTGATATTAGTATCACACTTTTTGTAGAAATTATGAGCAGAATTTCCAATTGTTATTAAATTTTTAAATCGATATATGAAAAGGGCGATGACTTTTTCGAGTCACCGCCCTTGGCTGTTAGTTATTGATTTTTATCTCTTTGCTGTTCTTCTCTTTCTATCAACAATGGTCAAAGCAATTACTGCGCCACCGCCGATAAAGAGGAGTGCAATCCAAAGAAACATATTGCTGTTGTCGCCGGTCTGAGTACTGTCGGTGTCAGCAGTCTTGTTCAGCTCTGCCAAAGCTGCCTTGGCATCGGTGAGTGCCTTCTTTGCAGCTTCGTCTACAAGAGATTTCTCGTAGTCAGTAAGAGCGTTATAGGCATCGTCCGCCGCTTTGATAGCCGCTTCATCGTCCTTCTTGATGGTGTCGGGGAGCTTGTTGATAAGTTCCTCAACTGCTTCTACATTGCCGATTACTTCGAGGGAATCATCAATCTCGTCGATAGCTTTCTGAATGTCCTTCTTGGCATCCTCGGCGTAGCCACAGTCCTTCAGCACTTCTTCAAGTTTTGCCTTGGCATCTTCAAGGTCGGTCTTATCCTCCGGTTTCACTTCATTGGGCTTTACAACAGGAATTTCCGTGTAAACCACCGTAATTGTTGTATCACCGGTGATGTTCTTGCCGTTGCTGTCCCACTTGCCAACGTATCCGTTCTTTGCAGGAACAGCGGGAAGGTTTGCATCCTTGCCGTGTCCAACGATCTGAGTACCAACGACAATGCCGTCCGCTTTGTAGGTAACAGTGTAGTTCTTCATCACTGTTACGGTATAGGTAGTCTTGTTGCCTGCGTGATCTTGAACCACAACAATATGCTCTGCATTGTCAGCATGGATAAGGCCGTAGGTACCTTCGGCAAAACCCATTTCTTCTCCGTCAAGTGTTACAACCTTAATGTCGTAGAACTGCTCATCAGATTTAATCACGGTAAGGTCGCCGTAATAGGTTTTCCCATTCTCAATACCTTCGAGCGTAGGTGCGATGTCGTCTAAGATAATACCGTCAGAATTTATATATATGGTATTACCTGCATTATCGGTAACCTTAGCGTAAACAACGTAGCGATTATTAGGATCAATCTTGAACGTACCGTTATAATCCTGCCAATCAGTGATCTGCTTCACTTCGTCCAGTTCCAACTCATCGCCCGCCAGATAATATTGGATCGTATTCACGTCGCTTCCCAAATCGCTTGCAATGATGGTAACCTCCTGCGTTTCCTTAAAGAACAGACCGAAGGTAAGATCGTTCCAGAAGGAATTCCAACTGTCTTCCTAATCTTGATTTCAGCAGTAGGAGAAGTAATATCCGCAATGCCTTCCACAATGATCACAATGTTTTCCTGTGCGTTCGTGATCACATACTGGTCATTGGAATCCAGTGCAACCGGCGTTCCGTTGACTTTCACTGCAAAGGCACCTGTCTTGGAATAGCCGTCCTTCAATACAAAGGTAAGCGTTGTAGAACCGTTCCATACAAGTTCGGTATCTGCTACTGTAAGAGTATATCCCGTCTGGGTTGCAGGAACACTAACACTCAACAATCCTCCGTCTTTGATGGTAACTTCTGTGAAAGGAGAAGCGTT
>JAZSLH010000139.1:0-15446 GCA_045535275.1 Acutalibacteraceae bacterium | reverse complement strand
TAGGCAGAGCCGCCCGTAACGCAAACGGTGAGGTTATAATGTATGCCGATACGGTGACACCCTCTATGGAACGGGCAATTTTTGAGACCAACCGCCGCCGAAAAATTCAGGATGACTATAATAAGGCGAACGGAATAACTCCCAAATCGGTCGTCAAGGATGTCAGAGCAATTATCGAAATGTCCTCAAAACCCGACGACTTAAAACCCATAAAGAAAATGAGCCGAACCGAAAAGGACAAACTAATTTCCTCGCTTACCGCCCAAATGAAAGAAGCGGCACAGATGCTCGAATTCGAACACGCCGCCTACCTTCGCGACAGAATCAATAAATTAAAAGGATAATAAATAGTAGAATTTAAATATATTCAGGAGAAAAAATATGAAAGATACAGAACGTCGTGTGTCGGCGAAAGCCTTTGCTGAATATTGGAAAGACAGAGGATATGAAAAGGGTGAAAGCCAACCGTTTTGGCTCTCGCTTCTTCGTGATGTCTTAGGAGTTGACGAACCTGAAAAGTTCATAACATTTGAGGAACAAGTCCGCCTTGACCATACAAGTTTTATTGATGGATTTATTCCTGCTACACATGTTCTTATTGAGCAAAAAGGAAAGGGAAAAAACCTTCGTAAACCAATTAAGCAGTCGGATGGTAGTCTGCTCACCCCATTTCAACAGGCTCAACGTTACTCTGCCGTTTTGCCTTATTCACAACGTCCTCGTTGGATTATTACGTGCAACTTTGAAGAATTTCTGGTTTATGATATGGAAAAACCTAACGGGGAGCCAGAGCAGATATTCCTTAAAGACCTTGCAAAAGAGTATTACCGTCTTATGTTCCTTGTGGATACAGGCGATGATAATATACGTCGCGAAATGGAAATTTCTATTCAGGCAGGAAACTTGGTAGGCATACTGTATGATGAAATCTTAAAGCAGTATCATGACCCCAAAAATGAGGAGTCCCTAAAAAGTCTTAATAAACTCATTGTGCGTCTTGTTTTCTGTCTCTATGCGGAGGACGCAGGGGTTTTTGGCGGTCATTCTAAATTCCATAACTATATTAAGTCTTTCTCTGCTCGTGACATGCGAAAGGCTTTACTTGAACTGTTCAAAATTCTTGATACAAAACTTGAAGACCGTGACCCATATGAAGACGAGCAACTCGCATCCTTTCCCTATGTAAACGGTGGCTTGTTTGCGGATGAGAATATCGAAATTCCACAAATGAATGATGAAATTCGTGATTTGCTTCTTCACAATGCTAGTGAGGACTTTGACTGGAGTGATATTAGTCCTACCATCTTTGGTGCCGTATTTGAAAGCACACTAAACCCCGAAACAAGACGAAGCGGTGGTATGCACTATACCTCTATTGAAAACATACATAAGGTTATAGACCCGTTGTTTCTTAATGAACTGCGTGAAGAGTTAGAAAGAATTAAAGATATAAAGGTTGAAAAAACAAGAAACGAAAAGGCGGAAGAGTTTAGAAAAAAACTCGCACAACTAACCTTTTTCGACCCCGCTTGCGGTTCGGGCAACTTCCTTACCGAAACCTATATATCTCTTCGCCGTCTTGAAAACGAGACTATTGAAATTATAACAAAGGGTCAAATGCTTATCGGCATAGACGATGTTATAAAGGTTTCAATCGGACAGTTTTACGGAATCGAAATTAACGATTTTGCCGTAACCGTTGCTAAAACTGCCCTCTGGATTGCCGAAAGTCAGATGATGAAAGAAACCGAGGAAATAGTTAAGCAGAACCTTGAGTTTTTGCCCCTTAAGTCTTATTCTAATATTGTTGAGGGCAATGCTCTTCGTATGGATTGGGAAACGGTTGTGCCTAAAGACAAACTCAACTATATTATGGGTAATCCACCTTTTGTAGGTATGAAAGAACAAACTGACGAAAACAAAAAAGATATGCAACTTGTAGTTCCTTTGAAAAAATTTAAGCAATTAGACTATGTTGCTTGTTGGTATTTCAAAGCCGCAAAATTTATTGAACAAACTAATATTGAAGTTGCTTTTGTTTCCAGTAATTCTATTGTTCAAGGAGAACAAGCTTTAACAATTTGGAAATATTTATTTGAAAAAGAAAAAATTGTGTTTAATTTTGCTCACACAACTTTCAAGTGGTCGAGCGAATCGAAAAATAGTGCGGCAGTTCATTGTGTGATTATAGGATTTTCTAAAAAAACTCATACTGAAAAATACTTGTTTACTGATACAAAAGTGTTAAAATGTCAGAACATAAATCAATATTTGGCACCAGCGGAAAATGTTTTTATAGAAAAAACAGGCAAACCTATTTGCAAGGTTCAAATAATGACAAAAGGAGCTCAGTTAATAGATGGCGGGAATTTTGTGGTTGGCGGACGTAAAGAATATGAGGATATTATCAAACAAGAGCCAAACATATCAAAATTCATTCGTAAGTATTATAATGCAAAAGATTTATTAAATAATGGCGAAGACAAATATGTTTTGTATTTAGAAGAATGTTCACCCCATGAAATTAGAAATAGCCCATTTATTAAAAATAGAGTCCAAAAGGTTTATGAATTTAGAGCCAATAACGAAAGTCCTTCCACAAACGTTTTGAAAGAAACCCCATCAAGATATTTTCAACCACAAGTTCCTAAAGGAAAAAGCGTTGTTGTTCCTGTTGTTTCATCAGAAAATCGAAAGTATATTCCAATGTGTTTTATGCCTGAGGGAATGGTATATACAAATGCAATGTTTTTCATAGATGAAGCTACTATTTATACATTTGGTATTTTAACTTCAAATGTTCATATGGCATGGATGCGTTCGATGTGCGGTCGCTTAGAAATGAGGTATCGTTATTCTAATACAATGGCATATAATACTTTCCCATGGCCGACTCCTACCGAAGAACAAAAAGAGGCTATAGAAAAAACTGCGCAGGCAATTCTTGATGCTCGCGCTCTCTATCCCAACTGTTCTCTTGCTGATTTGTATGATGAAGTCGCTATGCCGCCAGAACTTCGCAAAGCACATCAGGAAAACGATAAAGCCGTTATGCGTGCTTATGGGTTTAATATTAAAGAAACTACTGAATCTTCTTGCGTTGCCGAACTGATGAAAATGTATCAGAAACTAACAGAATCTTAAGATTAAAGAAATAAGCAACCGATTTTTCACGGTTGCTTATTTTTCCTTTGCTATTATATAAAAATTGTGGTAAAATAAAATGAATAGGTTTATTGGAGGCAAAAAGGTTTATGTCACTAACCGAAATTGTTATTAAGGGAGCAAAAGAGCACAATCTCAAAAGTGTGAATCTCACTATCCCTCGTGACAAGTTAATAGTTTTTACCGGCCTTTCGGGCTCGGGTAAATCCTCCTTGGCTTTTGACACAATTTATGCCGAAGGCCAGCGTCGCTATATGGAGTCGCTCTCTTCCTATGCCCGTCAGTTTTTGGGGCTTATGGAAAAACCGAATGTCGAGTCAATCGACGGTCTTTCTCCCGCAATTTCAATAGACCAGAAAACTACCTCTAAAAACCCCCGTTCAACCGTTGGTACCGTTACCGAAATTTATGACTATCTGCGTCTTCTTTACGCAAGAGCGGGAACACCACACTGTCCAATTTGCGGTAAGGAAATCAATCAGCAGACTACCGACCAGATTGTAGACAAGGTAATGGCGCTTGAAACGGGAACTAAAATTCAAATTCTCGCCCCCGTTATAAGGGGAAGAAAGGGAGAACACCAAAAGGAACTCCAGTCCGCAAGAAAGTCGGGTTATTCGCGTGTTCGTATAGACGGGAATATCTATGACCTTTCGGAAGAAATAAATATTGAAAAGAATAAAAAACACAACATTGAGGTAATAATCGACCGACTTATAATCAAAGACGAAATTAAAAGCCGATTGTCCGACAGTATTGAAACGGCGGCAGGTCTTTCGGGCGGTGTAGTCTATGTTGATATAATCGGGTCAGAGGAACTCCACTTTTCCCAGTCATACGCCTGTGAAGAACACGGTATCAGTATGCCTGAACTCACCCCCGCAATGTTTTCTTTTAACTCTCCCTTTGGTGCTTGTCCCACCTGTAGCGGACTTGGAATATTTATGAAAATAGATGAGCGTCTTATAATCGCCGACGAGGAAAAATCTCTTGTCGACGGGGCAATTCACGCGTCGGGTTGGGGCGTTAACTCCTGGTTTGCCCCCAATTCGGGTACAATTGCCACAATGTACTATGAAGGACTTGCCAAGCACTACAGTTTTGATATAAATACTCCTTTTAAAGATTTAACTAAAGAGCAGAAAAATGCAGTTCTTTACGGAACGGGAGAAACAAAAATTGAACTCAAACGTAACGCTGAATGGGGCGGTGGAACCTACTTTGCCTCCTTTGAGGGCGTTGTGAATAATCTTGAAAGACGCTATAAAGAAACTAAAAGCGACTGGGCAAGAACCGAAATAGAGGGGTATATGAACGAATGTCAGTGCCCCGACTGTAAAGGAGCACGTCTTCGTCCCGAGTCTTTGGCGGTAACGGTCGGAGGCAAAAGCATAAAAGAACTTTGTGACCTTTCGGTGACCGAAGCCCTTAACCACTTTGAAAATATTACCTTTGGGGTCAGAGAAGAGCAGATTGCTAAACCAATACTTAAGGAAACCAAAGCCCGTCTAAACTTCCTTAAAAATGTGGGTCTTGACTATCTTTCTCTTTCCCGCTCTGCAGGAACTCTTTCGGGCGGAGAGAGTCAGCGAATCCGCCTTGCAACCCAAATGGGCTCTGCTTTAACGGGTGTTCTTTATATACTTGATGAGCCAAGTATCGGTCTTCATCAGCGTGATAACGAAAAACTTATTGAAACCTTAAAACATCTTCGTGACCTTGGTAATACCCTTATCGTTGTAGAACACGATGAAGATACAATGCGTTCAGCCGATTATATTGTAGATATAGGTCCCGGTGCGGGAATCCACGGTGGAGAAATTGTCTTCAGCGGCACACTTGAACAACTTGAAAAATGCGAAAACTCTGTTACTTCCGACTATCTGACGGGTCGCAAAAAAATTGAGGTCCCCTCGAGTAGAAGAAAAGGAACGGGCGAGTTTTTAACCGTCAAGGGTGCAAGTGAAAACAACCTTAAAAATATAAATGTAAAAATTCCGCTTGGTCAGTTTGTCTGTGTTACGGGCGTTTCGGGGTCGGGCAAATCTTCACTTGTGAATGATATTATCTATAAACACCTTGCCTCAAAACTTAACCGAGCCAAAACATTCCCGGGAAAATTTAAAACTATTGAAGGTTTAGAAAATCTCGATAAGGTTATTGATATAAGTCAGTCGCCAATCGGCAGAACGCCCCGTTCAAACCCCGCAACCTATATAGGCGTGTTTAACGATATCCGTGACCTTTTTGCTTCTACAAAGGACGCAAAGGCAAAAGGTTATTCTGCGGGAAGATTCTCGTTTAATGTTAAGGGCGGCCGCTGTGAAGCCTGTGAGGGCGACGGTATAATTAAAATTGCAATGCACTTTTTGCCCGATATTTATGTTCCTTGTGAAGTTTGTGGCGGAAGCCGATATAATCGAGAAACCTTAAGCGTAAAGTATAAGGGCAAAAGCATTTATGACATTCTTGAAATGACCATAGAAGAAGGAATGAATTTCTTTGAGCCTGTGCCTAAAATTCACAGAAAACTCAAAACCCTTTTCGATGTGGGTCTTGGATATGTTAAAATTGGTCAACCCGCTACAACCCTTTCGGGCGGAGAGGCTCAAAGGGTTAAACTCGCCAACGAACTTTCAAAACGCAGTACGGGTAAAACTATCTATATTCTGGACGAGCCTACTACTGGACTTCATACCGCCGATGTTCATAAACTTCTCGATGTGCTTAACCGTCTTGTTGAACAGGGTAATTCCGTTTTGGTTATTGAACACAATCTCGATGTTATCAAAACCGCCGACTATATAATTGATTTAGGTCCCGAAGGGGGAGATATGGGCGGTAGTGTTGTCTGCTGCGGAACTCCCGAAGAGGTTGCCAAAAACACAGCCTCTCATACGGGCAGATTTATCAAAAAACTCTTATAAATTTTTAAGGAGTAATTTAGTGTTTGGATATATAAGGGCGTATAAACCCGAAATGAGAATAAAAGAATATGAGTTGTATAAGGCTGTTTACTGTTCTCTTTGCAAAGAACTCGGGAAAAGTTACGGCGTTCTTGCAAGAATGACTTTAAGTTATGACTTTACCTTTTTAGCCCTTGTTTCAATGTCGCTTTCTGAAGAAGATTGTTCTTTTAAAAGAAAAAACTGTACCTGCAATCCCTTTAAGAAATGTAATTATATCCAAAATACTACAAACCTTGAATACTGCTCTGCCGCCGCAATGATACTTCTTTACTATAAAACGCTTGATAATATAAGCGACGAAAAGGGAATTAAACGGCTTTGCTATCTTTTGGCTAAACCCGTCTTCGCTTCGGCTTACAAAAAAGCGTCAAGCAAGTATGTTGAACTTGATAAGTCGGTTTCTGATTATATTTTGGCACAGGATAGTGTCGAAACAAGCGGTGTTGACGATATCGACCTTGCCGCCGAGCCAACGGCAGTTTGTATGTCAAAAATTTTTGCCTTTTTATCAGAAGACGATTTGTCAAAAAGATGCCTTGAACAAATGGGCTATCTAATCGGCAGATATATTTATATTGTCGATGCGGCGTGTGACCTTAAAGATGACATCAGGCGGGGAAGATATAACCCTTTAAAATCTCGTGCAAATGAAGAAAACCTTGTTGAAGAATATATCTTACCGCAACTGAATATCTGTATTGCCGAAATATCCAAAGCGTATGAACTGCTTGATATCAAGAAATTTAAGAACATTCTGGATAATATAATTTATTTAGGACTTGAGGATACTTATAAAAAGGAGTTAAAGGTATGAAAGACCCTTATGCAGTTTTAGGCGTGTCAAAAGACTCTGACGACGAAGAAATCAAGAATGCCTATCGTGCTCTTGCTAAAAAATATCATCCCGATAAATATATTGATAACCCTTTGTCTGACCTTGCTGCAGAAAAGATGAAAGAAATCAATGAGGCGTATGATAAAATTATAAATATGCGCAAAAAGGGAAGTTCGGGCAGAAATTACTCAAACTCGACTTCATCTAATCCCGCCTATGCAAGTATACGAACCCATATTGCAAACAATATGCTTGACGAAGCCCAGCGTGAACTTGACGCTTTTCCCGCCGCCTCGCGTGACGCCGAGTGGTATTTTCTTTGCGGTTCTGTAAACTATAAACGCGGTTGGCATAGCCACGCTTATTCAAACTTTGCAACGGCGGTAAATATGGAACCCGAAAACCCCGAATACCGTCAGGCGCTTAATATGATGCAACGAAACGGCAGAGGCGGTTACGGTAATCCTTACAGAACGCCCGGTAATATGGGTGGCTCTTGTGATACCTGTGACTGTTGCTCTTCGCTTCTTTGTGCCGACTGTTGCTGTGAGTGTATGGGCGGCGACCTTATTCCGTGCTGTTAAGGTGATAAAAAGTGAGTAATATTAAAAAAGTTACTTTTTGCGCAATGATGACCGCCCTTGCCTGTGTTTTTATGCTATCTTCATATTTCCCTTATTTTACCTATGTAATTGCGCAGTTTGCGGGTTTATTTATTATGGTAGCGGTCATTGAAATAGATTTAAAATGGGCTACCTTGGCCTATATTGCCTCTTCAATAATTATTGCGATAATAGCAGAGCCCGAAGCAAAAATGCTTTACATACTCTTTTTTGGCTATTATCCTATAATTAAGGTGCTTTTAGAAAGAATAAAAAGCCGAGTTTTAGAGTATATACTCAAATTTGTTCTCTTCAATATCGCCATTATTTTTGCTTATGCGGTTGTGGCTCAGTTTATTGGAGTTGAACTTGAAAACAATAGTACTCTCGGCAACTATTTTCTGATTGTTTTGCTTTTGATGGGCAATGTCATCTTCCCAATTTACGATATTGCCGTTTCGCGAGTTGCAAGTCTTTATATGTATAGACTTCATCCAACAGTCAGTAAAATTATTAAGGGCAAATAACGGAGGAAAAATGAAACAAAAGGTTGCAATTGTCGGTGGCGGTGCGGCAGGTCTTATGGCTGCTTTTGCTGCGGCACAAAATGGGAACGATGTTACCCTTTTTGAAAGAAATTCCCGCCCTGCACGTAAGGTTATGATTACGGGAAAGGGAAGGTGTAATGTCACTAATAACTGTGATACCGAAACCTATATGGCAAACACCCCTCACGGAAGCCGTTTTATGTTTTCGGCTTTCTCGGCTTTTTCCTGTGACGATACGATAAATTTTTTTGAAAGCAGGGGAGTGCCCCTTAAAACCGAAAGGGGAAATCGGGTTTTTCCCGTTTCCGATAAAGCGGTTGATATAGTTGATACGCTGGTAAACTCTGCAATAGATAGCGGGGTTAAAATCGTTAACTGTAAAGTTGATAATATAATCGAAGAAAACGGTGCGGTCACTTCGCTTAAAACCGAAAACGGTATGGAGTTTTTCTTTGATAAAATAATTCTCGCAACGGGTGGAATGTCTTATCCTGTTACAGGTTCAACGGGTGACGGATATAAATTTGCCGAAAATTTCGGTCATACCGTAACTGAACTTCGCCCCTCCCTTGTGCCAATAATGATAAAAGAGGGTTTTTGTTCAAAACTCTGTGGACTTTCTCTTAAGAATGTGACGCTTTCTCTTTATCTAAAAGACAAAAAGAAACCGATATTTTCAGAACTTGGCGAAATGATGTTTACCGACTTTGGTATTACGGGTCCGCTGGTTTTATCTGCCTCGGCTTATATGGACAAAAATCCG
The DNA here is from genome assembly GCA_045535275.1 of Acutalibacteraceae bacterium. Taxonomy (GTDB): domain Bacteria; phylum Bacillota; class Clostridia; order Oscillospirales; family Acutalibacteraceae; genus SFWF01. Next base: position 6,564 of record JAZSLH010000139.1, on the reverse strand, counting down.
GAAGAGTACATAATTAAGATTGATTTAAAACCGGGACTTGACCGGCAACAACTCGACAAAAGAATTGTACGGGATTTTTCTTTGGAGAGTAATAAAGATTTTATAAATTCGCTTGACGCTCTTCTTCCAAAAAGAATGATTTCGGTAATTGTTCGAAATACGGGAATTGACCCGAGAAGAAAGGTTAACAGCATAACCAAGGAAGAAAGACTTCGGCTTGTCAGTGAAATTAAAGGACTAACCCTGAGTGTTCTTCGTCTTCGCCCTATTGAAGAAGCGGTTGTAACTTCGGGCGGAGTTAAACTTTCCGAAATTAACCCGAAAACAATGGAGTCTAAACTGATTCGTGGACTTTATTTTGCGGGGGAAATAATTGATGTAGACTGTTTTACAGGCGGTTTTAATCTTCAAACTGCCTTTTCAACCGGCTATCTTGCCGGAATATCTGTATAATACAAGGAGATTATTATTATGATGATTAACATTGCTATTGACGGACCTGCAGGTGCAGGAAAAAGTTCTCTTTCAAGGCTTTTGGCTAAAAAACTTGAATATATTTATGTTGATACAGGCGCTCTTTACCGAGCCGTCGGACTAAAGTTCTCCCGTCTTGGATTTGACACTAATCTTTCGGGAGACCTTGATGCCGTCCTTGCCGATACAAAGGTTGATATCCGTTTTATCGGCGGCGAACAAAGGGTCTTTCTCGACGGTCAAGATGTATCCGACGATATAAGAACCCCTATTGCTTCAATGATGGCTTCTGCAGTTTCGGCTAAACCGGCTGTTCGTGCCTTCCTTTTAGATATGCAAAGACAACTCGCTAAAACAAACAATGTCGTAATGGACGGCAGAGATATCGGAACGGTTGTTTTACCCGATGCAAAGGTTAAAATCTTTCTAACGGCCGATGTTGCTGTAAGAGCCGAAAGAAGAAGAAAAGAACTTGCCGAAAAGGGCCAGAATGTGCCTTTTGAAGAGGTTCTTGAAGATATGAAAACCCGTGACTATAACGATTCTCACCGTGAAATTGCTCCCTTAAAACAGGCTGATGACGCTGTTTTAGCCGACACAACTAATTTAAGTTTTGATGAGTCCCTTGAACTCCTTTTAAGCATTGTAAAGGACGGTACTAAATAATGAGTTTATTTTACAGATTTGCCCGTATGATTTTAACGCCTATTTTTATTTGGATTTCTCCCGTTAAAATCATCGGCAAAGAAAATATTCCCGAAAACGGACCTTATATTGTCTGTTCAAACCATACTTCTATGTCCGACCCTATGTTTTTAATTCCAACTTTTAAGCGCCAGATATTTTTTATGGCAAAGATAGAACTTTTTAAAAACCCGATTATACGCTTTGTGTTTAATCTTATGGGAATCTTCGGTGTAGACAGAGGCAAGGGGGATATGAACGCAATTCATACCGCAGAGGATATTATCAACGGCGGCAAAATACTCGGAATTTACCCTGAGGGCACACGCTATAAGGAAGGCCCTCCCCGAAAAGCAAAATCGGGAGTTGCCTATATTGCTATGAGTACAAAAGCAGATATTTTGCCCGTTAGCGTATACCGTGAAGGCTCATATAAGTTTTTCAAGAAAACTACAATTCGTATCGGTCATATTATTAAACACGAAGAACTTGTAAGTGAAGAAAGAACTAACCGAGAAAATCTTAAATTTATTGTAGATAAGGTAACGGGTTCTATTACTGAACTTTGGGAGATGAAACATTGAAAATTACATTAGCCGAAACCGCAGGTTTTTGCTTTGGAGTAAAACGTGCGGTAGATACTGTTTATAAACTAATTGATGAGGGTAAAAAGGTCTGTACATTAGGCCCCATTATCCATAATCCTCAACTTGTAGCAGACCTCGAAAGCAAGGGAGTGCGTGTAGTTGAGAATGTCCGAGAAGTAAAGGACGGCGAAATCCTAGTTATCCGTTCTCACGGTGTTCCCGAAAGCGTTATGAATGAGGCAGAGGGGCTTTCTGTGCAAACGGTTGACGCTACCTGTCCCTTTGTTGCAAAAATTCATAAAATCGTTAAAGAAGCGGCAACTAAAGGACAACCCGTTTTAATTGCTGGGGACGAAAAGCATAAAGAAGTCATCGGAATAATTGGTCATTGTGATGGTGAAGTACACGTATTTGAGGACGAACTCTCACTTGAAAACCTCTTTAAAGAAAACCCAAATCTTTTAAAAGAAGAGGTCTGTGTGGTCTCTCAAACAACATTTAATGAAAAAATTTGGGAAAACTGCGAAAAAATCTTAAAAAAATACTGTACAAATCCAAGTATTTTTGGTACAATATGTAACGCTACATCTATGCGTCAATCCGAATCGGCCGAATTATCGCGTAAAAACGATGCAATGGTCATTATCGGCGGCCGCCATAGTTCTAATACAAAGAAACTTTACGATGTTTGTAAAAACAACTGCGGTAAAACTTTGCATATAGAAACTGCGGACGAGCTTAGCGCCGATTTCTTCAGTGGTGTTGACTCTGTCGGTGTGGTTGCGGGTGCATCTACTCCTGCGGCAATTATTAAGGAGGTTATTAAAACCATGACAGAAATTTTAAATCCGGTAGAAGAACAAGCCGAGGTTACAGAAGTTGTTCAAAAATCATTTGAAGAAATGACCGACGAAGAGGCATTTGAGGCATCTCTCGACAGCCTTAATTCCGACAAAAAGGTTAAGGGTGTTGTAGTTCAGGTTACCCCTTCGGAAATACTTGTTGATTACAGCAGAGGTCTTACAGGTTATGTAAGCGCTGATGAATATTCATATGACCGTAATATTGACTTAACTAAAGAAGTAAAAGTCGGCGATGAACTCAATCTCATCATTATGCGTACCGACGATATGGAAGGAACTGCAATGCTTTCCAAACGCCGTTACGACGCTATCGCCGGTTGGGATAAAATTATTGAGGCAAAAGAAAACAACGAAATCTTAACAGGAACAGTTAGCGAAGTTGTTAAAGGCGGAGTTGTTGCTGTAACTAATGGAATCCGTGTTTTCATTCCCGCTTCTCAGGCAACCCTTTCAAGAAATGATTCACTCGAAGACCTTAAGGATAAAGAGATTAACTTCCGCATTATTGAAATTAACCGCAGAAGAAGAGCAATCGGCTCTATCCGTTCGGTTCTCCGTGAACAAAGAAAAGAAGAAATGTCTAAATTCTGGGACGAAATCGCTGTTGGCGATAAGTTTACCGGTACCGTTAAATCTTTAACCGGCTACGGTGCTTTCGTTGACCTTGGCGGAGTTGACGGAATGGTTCATATCTCTGAACTTTCTTGGCAGAGAATTAAGAATCCTTCCGAGGTTGTTCTCGTTGGCGATACTATCGAAGTTTTCGTTAAGGCTGTAGATAAGGATAAGAGAAAAATTTCTCTTGGCTATAAAAAGGATGATGAAAACCCCTGGACCATCTTCAACAATACATATAAGGTTGAAGATGTTGTTAAGGTAACAATTGTCAGCATGACAACCTACGGTGCTTTTGCCCGTATCATTCCCGGTATTGACGGCCTTATCCACATTTCTCAGATTGCTAATAAACATATTGCTAAACCTCAGGACGAACTCACCGTTGGTCAAGAGGTAGAGGCAAAGATTATTGCTATTGATGACGAAAAGAAACGCGTCAGCCTTTCTATCCGCGCTCTTCTTGAGCCCGAAGTAAAGGAAGAGGCTGAGGCAACCGCAGAAAACGAGGTTGTTGCTACCGCTTCTGAAGAGGAAGTTGTAGTTGCCGATTCAGTTTCAGAAGAAACCGCAGAATAGTTTAGTCAAATCCCGAACAATTTGTTCGGGATTTTTCTTGAGATATAAGAACAAAAAACTCTTGACAAACCTTGTGTTTAGTGATAAAATAGTCAAGCCGCATATTGAGGGCTTTTAAAGTTGCGCCTTTTGCACGCCTTCTGTAGCGAGACTTATATTAAGGCAGGTGCCAGAGAATGTACGCTATTATCGAAACCGGCGGAAAGCAGTATCGTGTAGAAGAAGGCGACTTCATCTATGTTGAGAAACTTGACGCAGAGGAAAACTCCGAGGTTGTTTTTGACAAGGTTGTTGCAGTTAAGAAAACTGCTGCTCTTAAGGTTGGTAAACCCTATGTTAAGGATGCCGCTGTTAAGGGAACCGTAGTTAAGAACGGTAAGGGCAAGAAGATTACTGTCTTCACCTACAAGCCCAAAAAGGGTAGTGCTCGTAAAATGGGTCACAGACAGCCCTACACCAAAGTACAAATCACTGAAATTGTATAATTAGTTATGACAAAAATTAGGTTGTCCAAAAACGGTTTTTCCGTTACGGGACATTGCACTGCTGACAATAATGATGAAACAGGTCGTCTTGTCTGCGCTTCGGTTTCGTCTGCCGCTTATTTGGTGGCTAATACAATAACCGAGGTTGTAAAAGACAAAGCAGATATTACTGTTTTAGAAAAATCGGGAGAAATGCACTTAAAGGTTGCCTCTCCGTCAGAAGCAACTAAAACGGTTCTTAAAGGTTTTAAAATTCATATTCAGCAGTTAAGTGAGCAGTATCCAGACTGCATCAAAGTAATTTCGGAGGTGTAATCATGTTAAAGATTAACATTCAGTTATTCGCCCATAAAAAAGGAATGGGTTCTACCAAGAACGGTCGTGACAGCGAAGCAAAGCGTCTTGGTGTTAAACGTGCTGACGGTCAGTTTGTTCTTGCCGGCAATATCCTCGTTCGCCAGAGAGGAACTAAAATTCATCCGGGCAACAATGTTGGCATCGGTTCTGACGATACTTTATTTGCTCTTATCGACGGTAAGGTTAAGTTTGAGCGCGTAGGCCGTGACCGTAAACAGGTAAGCATTTACGCGGTTGAACAGTAAATTTGTTTGTTAAGGTGACAAGAGTCGAACCCTTTGCGGTTTCGCTCACCGCCTTTACTTATTGGTCTTTGCGTTCGTTTTAGCAAGGCGTCAGCCTTGCGTCAAACTCACGCTTCGCCCTATAAAAAATTCGGTGGCAGAAACTCTGCGACCTATCAAAACGAAAATTTTTGTGTTAGAGGAAGCCGACAAAACGCAGTAATACTGCCGTATTACAAGTTTTGAGGCAAACTATTACCGAAAATTTTGTTTTGTAGGCGTAAAGTGTTCGACTCTTGTCACCTTAACCTAAACGGGAGGCAAATATGAATAAAACGAAAATTGGATTCGCAATGTGCGGTTCCTTTTGCACAATATCAAGCGCAATAGCACAGATGAAACACCTAGTCCATAATAACTTTGAAGTTTATCCTATACTCTCCCCCATTGTATATTCCGCTAACACAAGATTTACAATTGCTGAAGAATTAAGAAGTGAAATAGAGACGCTAACAGGGAATAAAATTATACACACAATAGAAGACGCCGAGCCTATAGGCCCTAAAAAAATGTTTGATGCTCTTGCTGTGTGTCCGTGTACAGGAAACACCCTTGCAAAACTTGCAAACGGAATTACTGATACATCGGTCACAATGGCTGTTAAGGCACACATCAGGAATAACAGACCCGTCGTTTTAGCGATTGCCTCAAACGATGCTTTGGGAGCAACAGCAAAGAATATAGGCTTTTTGTTAAATACAAGAAATTATTATTTTGTACCTTTTTCTCAGGACGACCCGATAAATAAAGAAAGGTCCATAATAGCAGATTTCGGTATGCTTGAAAAAACAATAGTATCCGCAATGTCGGGAAAACAGATACAACCGATAATAAAATAAGAGGTGCATAATGCACCTCTTATTTTACTTTAATAGATTTTGACAGAGAGAAAGAATAAATTAAGAGTTCACCAATCGGTTTGGAGCAAATTTTTTCACAGGCTTTCGCATAAATTTTGAGTTGTTCGCTGTAAGCCGAAAGAAGTTCTTCCTCGCTCTTATTTCTGTCTGTTTTGAAATCAAGTATGTTGATTTTGCCGTCTTCTTCAAACAATAAATCAACTGCCCCTTGAACGACTATCATTTCATCTGAAAATTTAGCATCAAGGTCCTGATTTATTTCGGTTGCAGGGAATTCTGTAAGAAAACGCATTTCCTTCTTTACATTTTTAGAAGACATTATTCGGCGACAAAGGGGGGAGGTGAAGAATGCTTTAAGTTTTTCTTTGTCGAGAGCCTCATATTCGGCGTCGGTAAGGAAAAGAAATTCGTGAAGTCTTTCAATTTCACCGTCAAGGTCGGTTAAACATCTGTCATAATCGGCATATTGCATAACCTTATGAATTGCCGTTCCCCTTTCGGCGCTGCTTAGGCCGCTTTCTTGCATAAATGCAGGGCGCTCGGTAAATCTGTAAAGTTTACTGTCTGCTTTATGGACCATTTCGGTAACCGACGATTTAGACTGAATTTCAAGAAGTTCCTTAAAGGGATAATTATAACGATAAACTTCCTTAAGGCTTTCGGCACTTTGAGAGACAGCCTTAAAGGCAACATCTTCCAAGGTTAAATTATCAACACAGTCAACAACTCTATGAACAAATATCCACTCATTCTCTTTCTTGCCAAGCAAAGCCTTT
>JAZSLH010000039.1:0-2662 GCA_045535275.1 Acutalibacteraceae bacterium | reverse complement strand
CCCGCAACAATTCCTTCTTCAACGGCGGCTTTAGTAGCGGCAAGAGCATCTTCAATACGAAGTTTTTGCTCCTTCATTTCAACCTCGGTAGCGGCACCAACCTTAATTACAGCAACACCGCCCGCAAGTTTAGCAAGGCGTTCGTTGAGTTTTTCGCGGTCGAACTCACTTGTTGTAACGGCAACCTGATTTCTGATTTGAGCAACGCGGTCTTTAATTGCATCGGCAGAACCTGCGCCGTCAACGATAATGGTGTTTTCTTTACCGATTTTAACCTGACGGGCACGGCCAAGTTGAGTAATCTGGGTTTCTTTAAGGTCAAGACCTAACTCTTCGGTAATAACCTCACCGCCTGTGAGAATTGCGATATCCTGAAGCATTTCTTTTCTTTTGTCGCCAAAACCGGGAGCCTTAACGCCGACACAGACAAAGGTTCCGCGAAGTTTATTGACGATAAGAGTAGAAAGAGCCTCGCCCTCAATATCTTCAGCAATAATAACAAGTTTTTTACCTGCCTGAACAATTTGCTCTAAAAGGGGTAAAATATCCTGAATAGAGGAAATTTTCTTATCGGTAATAAGAATGAAAGCGTCGTCAATTACGGCTTCCATCTTGTCGGTATCGGTAACCATATAGGGAGTGATATAACCGCGGTCAAACTGCATTCCCTCGACAACTTCGCTGTAGGTTTCGGCAGTTTTGGACTCTTCAACCGTAATAACTCCGTCGGCGGAAACCTTTTCCATAGCCTCGGCAATAAGTTTGCCGATAAAATTATCTCCCGCAGAAACGGTAGCAACACGCTCGATATCCTCGGGACCTGAAATCTTTTTAGAATTAGAAATAACGGTATCAACAGCAGTATCTACCGCTTTTTTAATTCCCTTTTTAACAACCATAGGATTAGCGCCTGCGGCAACATTCTTCATGCCCTCACATATAAGAGCCTGGGCAAGAACAGTTGCGGTAGTAGTTCCGTCACCTGCGCAGTCGTTAGTTTTGGTAGCAACCTCTTTTACAAGTTGGGCGCCCATATTTTCAAAAGGATTGTCAAGTTCAACCTCTTTGGCGATTGTAACGCCGTCGTTGGTAATGAGGGGAGCACCGTAACTACGCTCAAGAACGGCATTTCTGCCTTTAGGTCCTAAAGTAACCTTAACCGCATTAGCGATTTGGTCTACACCCGCTTGAAGCGCTTTACGGGCTTCTTCGCCGAAAATGATTTCTTTTGCCATTTTAATTCGCCTCCAAAAATTATTCTACAATTGCAAGGATATCCGACTGACGAACGATGGAATACTCTTCCCCGTCAACCTTAACCTCGGTACCTGCATATTTGGCGGTAATTACCTTATCGCCAACCTTAACAAACATTTCAACATCGTTTCCGTCCACTTTGCCTCCGGGTCCTACGGCAACGACCTCGGCAATTTCGGGTTTTTCTTTAGCCGATGCGGTTAAAATAATTCCGCTTTTTGTGGTTTCTTCAGCCTCGACAGGTTTTAAAACAACTCTGTCGCAAAGGGGTTTGATAGTCATTTTGAATGCCTCCAAAAGTTATTAAATGAGTAATTAGCACTCTTGTATTTTGAGTGCTAATTATATTTTACCAATTTTTTCTTAAAAATCAAGGGCTTTTAAGAAAGTTTTTAAATTCTTAATAATTAGTCTTCAATAAACCCGCAGGAACGACAAATTTCGTCCCTTTTTCTACTATTTCGCAAGTAATTCGGTTTGTATGTATTATTTCACCGTCAAGGCTTACGGGAATTTCACGGTCGGCTTCAAACTCAAAACGTCGGCAAGTATCCATATGGCAGACGTCAATTGTTTCGTGCTTTCCGTTTTTATAAAGGGGTAAAAGTTTCAAAAATTTGGGTTTGGAAACCGTTTCTATTGTCAGACAGTCAAGTTTTCCGTCGGATATATCAGCATTAGGGGCACTAATATAACCGCCTCCATATACGGGGGCGTTTGCACAGATTGCAAAAAGGAAACTACCCTGACCAAAAGGTTTGCCGTCTGCGGTTACCTTCATATTTATTCCAAGTTTTCCAAGGAAGGTTTTAACAAGGGCGATATTATACGCCATACTGCCGGAAACCAGGGGCAGACGCTTATATGACTGCATACGCTCGGCAACCAAGGCGTCAAGTCCGGCGCAACACTGATTCATACAGTACTTATCCCCCGCTTTAATAAGGTCAATAGGGATAGCGGTGCCGTTTTTTTGTTTTTCAATATCTAAAAACTGCGGTTTTGAGTCAAATCCGAAATACTTAATAAAATCATTCGCAGAGCCGATTGGAATAACACCGATTGAGGCGTTTGGGTAGCCGACAATTCCGTTTAAAACCTCAAAACAAGTTCCGTCGCCGCCACAGGCGAAAATTCTGACTTCGTCGCCCGTTTCGGCTTCGGCTCTAGCCATTAAAAGCGCGTCGTTTTTCTCTTTTGTTACAAGTATTTTACAGTTATCGCCATATACCTCTTTTATCTGTTTGGTCAGATTTGCAGTTCCGTCCTGCTGTCCTGCTGCAGGATTTATAATATAAACATCCCTCATTTTATTCCTCTTATCATTTAAAATACATATAAAGTTGGCACTTTATCATTCCGTTATAGAGTTTTCGCCGTTTATCAGCAGGTCTTGAGAAAAGTT
>JAZSLH010000106.1:0-2007 GCA_045535275.1 Acutalibacteraceae bacterium | reverse complement strand
TTCTGAAATGCTCGAAATTTACGGACCTTATAAGGAGGGACATATTTAATGTCTGGAAAACTTTATGTAGTCGGAACGCCGATTGGCAATCTGTCCGACCTTTCTCCCCGAGCCATAGAAACGCTCGGCAAGGTCGATTTTATTGCCGCTGAAGATACAAGAGTAACCGTAAAACTCCTTAATCATTTCGAAATAAATAAACCAATGCTTGCCTACTATGAACATAATAAAATGCAGCGTGGCGGAGATATAATCGCAAGACTGCTTTCAGGTCAGGACTGTGCCCTTGTGTCAGATGCGGGGATGCCCGCAATTTCCGACCCGGGCGAAGATTTAGTCCGTCTTTGCTATGAAAACGGCATAGCGGTTGAATCTGTTCCGGGACCTAGCGCTCTTGTTACCGCCCTTGCAATTTCGGGAATGAAAAGCGGAAGATTTTGTTTCGAGGGTTTTCTTTCGGTCAATAAACCAAGCCGAAAAGCCCATTTAAAAGAACTCGAAAAAGAAGAGCGTACAATGATTTTCTACGAAGCCCCCCACAAACTAACCGCAACCCTTAAAGATATGTATACCGCTTTCGGCAACCGAAAAATTGCTCTTGTTCGTGAACTTACCAAACTTCACGAAGAGGTTATCCATACCTCTTTAGAAGAAGCCGTAACCCTTTATTCTGACGAGCAAAAGCCAAGAGGCGAGTTTGTTTTAATTGTTGAGGGTTATGACCCTTCGACCGATAAAACCGAATATACTATCGACCAAGCGGTAGAAATTGCCAAAGGATACATAAAGGAAGGCTTGTCGGCTTCTTCTGCCGCCAAATCTGCCTCACAGGACACGGGAATTAAAAAGGGAGATATATATAAACTTTTAAATAAATAGACAAAAGTTAAATTATCCCCTTTATTTATCGACAAAAGTGTGTTAAAATTGATAAAAAGTAATAAATTTTTGTTTTACATATAAGGATGCGAAAAAATGAGTGCCGAAAAGCAAAAAAAGAGATATAAACATTCAAAACCGAAGAAGACAGGTAAATTCTTAGCCAACCTAAAATCGAAATTCAAAGATTTTTCAACGCCAAAGAAAGTCTTTGCAATAATAGGGGCTGTGCTTCTTTGTGTCGTTTTTGTCTTTTTAATAATGGGAGTAATTTTCGGAATTGATATAATTCAGATAATTACTATGTGGAAAAGGGAAAACTATACCGAAATTACCGACCCCGATATTATCGAGGTTCAGCCGATAAACGAAAAAATAGTAAATATTGCTCTGTTTGGAATTGATACAAGAGGCGGGGAAGCAACCTTCTCGGGCAACTCCGACTCTATAATGATTCTCTCGGTCAATACCGAAACGGGAGATATTAAACTTATGTCGGTTATGCGCGACTCCTATCTTCCTATAATTAAAGAGAAAAATGCAGACGGCAGTTACAACACCTATAACTATAAGGTCAATGCCGCTTATGCAAACGGCGGTGCCGAAAGTGCAATAAAGACTTTAAACCATAATTTTGGGCTTGACATCAAGCATTATGCTACCGTTAATTTTCAGGGAATGGCAAAAATTATTGACGCCGTAGGCGGAATTGAAGTTGAGGTCAGACAGGCCGAAATCAACGCTAAAAACGGACTTAACCATAACATACGCGAACAAGCAAAACTTATGGGGGTTGACGCTGAAAAATATCTTGTAACCAAACCCGGAAAACAAAAACTTAAAGGAATACAGGCGGTTGCCTGGGCAAGAATCCGTTCGGTTGCAACTGCTGAGGGTCAGGCAAATGACTATGGAAGAACCGACCGTCAACGCTTTGTAATGGAGCAACTGCTAAATGAAGCCCTTAATTTAAGTCCTACCGAATATACCAAACTTATTAAGGCAATTCTTCCCCATATGCGAACTTCGGTATCCCCCGAATACGCCCTTTCTCTTGCTACTGCGGTGCTTACTAAAAATGTTAATTTTGAGCAAACCCGCGTTCCTCATAATAAGTATATAATTACC
>JAZSLH010000104.1:0-4265 GCA_045535275.1 Acutalibacteraceae bacterium | reverse complement strand
GACCTCTATGAGAAAACGGGCGGAACCATCAATATTGCTATGGGAAGCGTTCTTAAAATCTGGCATAACTACAGAACTATGTATTCTGCCGACTCGCAAAACGCTAAACTTCCCCCGAATGGAATGTTAGAGGAAGCAAATAAATATACTGACTTTTCGAAAATTATAATCGACCGAGAAAATAGTACCGTATTTTTAGAGAACTCTAATATGTCGCTTGATGTCGGCGCCGTTGCAAAAGGCTACGCTACCGAGCAAATCGCACAGGCTCTTATTGCCGACGGCACTACTAACTATGCCCTAAATTTTGGCGGAAATATTAGAACTATCGGAACAAAGGGTGATGGTTCTGACTGGTCTGCCGCAGTTACCAACCCCGATAAGCAAAGCGAAAAGCCCTATCTTATGAATGTCAAACTCAAAGACCAAACATTTGTAACCAGTGGCTCTTATGAGCGTTTTTATACTGTTGACGGGGTCAGATATCATCATATAATCGACCCTGAAACGCTAATGCCTAATAATACTTTCGCCTCGGTTTCAATTCTCGCCTGTGATAGCGGTCTTGCAGATGCCCTTTCAACCGCCCTCTTTAACCTTTCTTATGAAGAGGGTAAAGAGATAATTTCAAAATTTGAAGGCGTCGAAGCCGTTTGGATAACCGCCGAAAACGAAATACTCTACAGCGATAATTTTAAAGATATAATAATTAAAATGTATTAGAAAAAGACGCAGAAATCTGCGTCTTTTTCGTTGACAATAAAATAGTGCTATGCGATAATAAAAATGGTGATTTTATGAATTTGATTGTTTGTGTAGACGACAAATACGGAATGGCGTTTTTCGGCAAAAGACAAAGCCGAGATAAAGAGCAAATTCAAAAAATGCTCGACCTTGTCGGAGAGAACAAACTTTTTATAAGTGAGTACTCGCGATGTCTTTTTGAAGAAATTCCAAAGAATGTTACCGTTAGTAACGACTTTCTAACCATTGCTAAAATGGGGGAGTACTGTTTTGTTGAAATAGAGCCGCTTCACGACATTCAAATTGAAGATGTTGTAATTTATAAATGGAATAGAGCCTATCCGTCCGACTTAAAGTTAAATAGTGAACTTTTATCGGGAAAAACCCTTGTTTCTTCTAAAGAATTCAAGGGCAATTCTCACGAAAAAATCACCGAGGAGGTTTACAGATAATGAAATACAGTAAATTATTATGCCTTGTCCTTGCGTTTTTACTTCTGCTTTCGGGCTGTGTTTCAACCTTGCCCGAAAATAAACTTCCCGACAATACTTCTTCTGTGAATAGCGAAATAAATTCTGATATACCCGAATTTTTAGACCAGCCTTTTGTTACAGTAAACGACAATAAGCCTAATTTTAAAACCGAAAACATTGTAACCGATTCATTTGAAAGTTACTCTGAACTTGACAGCCTTGGCAGATGCGGTGTTGCTACCGCCTGTATTGGTGTTGATATAATGCCTACCGAGGACAGAGGAGAAATCGGTCAGGTTAAACCTACGGGTTGGCATACCGTAAAATATGATATAGTAGACGGAAAGTATCTTTATAACCGTTGTCATCTTATAGGTTTTCAGTTAACGGGCGAAAACGCTAACAAGAAAAATCTAATAACAGGAACAAGGTATTTTAATGTTGACGGAATGTTGCCCTTTGAAAATATGGTTGCCGACTATGTTAAGGAAACAAAAAATCACGTTATGTACCGAGTAACCCCTGTTTATGACGGGGATAACCTTGTCGCAAACGGAGTATATATGGAAGCCTATTCTGTTGAAGACGGCGGAGAGGGTATCTGTTTTAATGTCTTTGTTTATAATAATCAACCGGGAATTGTAATTGACTATCAAACGGGCGAAAGCCGACTCGAAAGCGTAACCCCAAACGAACAAAGCAAACCGACCTCTTCGGAAACGGATAACCAATATGTCTTGAATACAAACTCTAAAAAATTCCATTTCTCAAGTTGTTCGGGTGTAAAAAATATTAAATCCGAAAATTATAAAGAATATACAGGCACAAGAGAAAACCTTGTTAGTGACGGTTACTCGCCCTGTGGTATTTGTAAACCCTAAGGAGAAAAAATGTCTTTTGAAAATGTAAAGAAAAAATTAGGCTTCGGCTGTATGCGTCTTAAAATGAATGATAATGAGGTAGATAAAGAAGAGTTTTGCCGTATGATTGATGCCTTTATTTCGGCGGGTTTCAATTATTTTGATACGGCTCACGGATATATTGACGGTAAAAGTGAAATCGTAATAGGCGAATGCTTATCGGCTCATTATAATAGAGAAGATTTTATTCTGGCAAATAAGTTGTCTGACTGGTATTTTGAAAAGCAGGAAGAGATTATACCTCTTTTTGAAAAACAACTTGAAACCTGTAAAGTAGACTATTTTGATTTTTATTTGTTCCATTGTCTAACTCGAGATTCATACCCAAAACATAAAAAATGCAACAGTTTTGAAATTGTTAAGAAGTTAAAAGAAGAGGGAAAAATCAAACATATCGCAATGTCTTTTCACGATACTGCCGATGTTCTTGATATGATACTTTCCGAGCAACCTTGTATTGAAGCGGTTCAACTTCAAATAAATTATCTTGACTTTGATGACCCGAGTGTTCAAAGCAAGGCTTGTTATGATGTTGCTGTTAAACACGGCAAAAAGGTAATTGTTATGGAGCCCGTAAGAGGCGGTTATCTTGTGAATCTTCCCGATAGCGCAAAAGAGATTTTTGACAAACTAAACGGCGGCAGTTATGCATCCTATGCTTTGCGTTATGCCGCAAGTTATCCCGAGGTGTTTATGGTTCTTTCGGGAATGGGCGATATGAATATGATGCAAGATAATATAAATACCTTTAAAAATTTCGTCCCGTTTAACAAGGAGGAATATACGGCAACCGACCAAGTTCGTGAAATTATTCGTAAGGTTAGGCAAATTTCTTGTACGGGTTGCAGTTACTGTACCGAGGTTTGCCCTAAGAATATACCTATTCCCGAACTTTTTGCGGTTTACAATAAGGTGCTTTCTGCAAAAATATCTATGGCCGAGGCAAAAGAATTGTTTCCAAAGGATAAGGCATCTCCAATGGACTGCATTAAGTGTGCAAGATGCGAGGGCGTCTGTCCACAAAATATTAAAATAAAAGAACAGATTGAAAAAATATCCGATATGTAAAGATTAAGCAATTATTGTGTCATATTATTAATAAATGCGAGGTGAGAACGGTGGATAAGTTTAAATTAGTTTCAAAATTTAGTCCTACGGGCGACCAACCCGAAGCGATTGAAAAATTAGTTGACGGCTTAAATAGAGGAGATAGAGAACAAACTCTGCTTGGTGTAACGGGTTCTGGTAAGACCTTTACAATGGCGAATATTATCGAAAAAGTAAACCGTCCGACCCTCGTTCTCGCTCACAACAAGACCCTCGCCGCACAACTCTGTTCAGAATTTAAAGAATTCTTCCCCGAGAATGCGGTTGAATATTTTGTTTCCTACTATGACTACTATCAGCCCGAAGCCTATATTCCCGGTACTGATACTTATATAGAAAAGGACTCTGCAATTAACGACGAAATCGATAAACTCCGTCACTCTGCTACCTGTGCGCTCTCTGAACGCCGTGATGTAATAATCGTGGCTTCGGTTTCTTGTATTTATTCGCTCGGCAACCCGATAGATTATAGAAGTATGGTCATTTCGCTTCGAACGGGAATGGAGAAAGACCGCGACTGGCTAATTCGTCGCCTTGTCGATTTGCAGTATGAAAGAAACGATATTAACTTTACCCGAAACAAGTTCAGGGTCAGGGGAGATGTTGTTGAAATCTATCCCGCTTATTCCTATGAACTCGCTTTAAGAATTGACTTTTTCGGGGACGAAATTGAACGAATTAGCGAAATAAATACCGTAACGGGCGAAATTAAAAATGTAATGAGCCATGTTGCAATCTACCCCGCCTCTCACTATATCGTTCCGGCCGATAAAATGAACGACGCCCTTAAAGACATTGAGAATGAAATGGAAGACAGGGTTCGCTATTTTATAGATAACGAGAAACTTATTGAAGCCCAGCGAATTCGTCAGCGTACCGAGTACGACATTGAAATGCTTCGCGAAATCGGAACTTGTAAAGGAATCGAAAACTATTCAAGGGTTATGTCGAGAAGACCTCCTGGCAGTACCCCCTTTACGCTGCTTGACTATTTTCCCGATGATTTTCTTCTTTTTGTCGA
>JAZSLH010000043.1:0-15671 GCA_045535275.1 Acutalibacteraceae bacterium | reverse complement strand
ACGAAGACATTCAGGATATTATTTCCTATGCACAGAAATCGGCTAATGAGGAAATTAGGAATATTGCGGTAAAGGCGTCTAAGGGTAACATATCGAATAGGGATTTAGGGGTTCTTTATGCTTATGTTGTTAGGGATGTGGATGCTGCGTTTAATTCAGTATCGGATATTGAGGGTGTCAACCATGTCCTTGGTGAGCTTACTCAAGAAAACAATTCGCAGACCTTTAATAATATAGTATTTTCAAGATATATGAATCGGCTAGATTCTATTGACCCGCAGAGCAATTCAGGGTATAATAACGGTACGAATGCAAATCAAGAAAATGGAGGAAATGTAAATGGAAGTGAAGACGCCGAGTTATTGGAAAGAGGAGAAATATCAACCGCTGGTAGAGGTGGAAACGCTTTACGGCAACAAGGTGAAAATTCCCAAGCGGTTCGAGGACCTATGGGAGATGTATCTGAGGCAAAAGGATATAATGATATTGTATCTGAAGGAGGGGGTTCAGAATGGCTATCTAGCGGAAACCACGGTGCCTCACAAGAAATGGGCAGTGGATTTACAGAAAGTTTTCTACGAACTTTACGGGAAAAACGACCCATCGGAGTTGATACTAAAGGAAGAATTGTTAGCAAAAGAAACCAGAAAAGGTTAGCAGAAACGGTATTTAAAGCGGAAGATGGCTCTATAATTGTGCTGTATCATTGGACTCCAAACAAATTTGATGAGTTCAAATATGGGGACGGAGCTTTTCATATGGGTACATTAAGCGCCGCACTTTCAATTAAATCGCAATCCCAAGAGAATACTGAAGGTTATTTAAAAGAGGTTTATGTAATTTCGAAGCATCCTTTTGTTGTTGAAGACAATGGCGGTTTTGGTGCATACAATATTGCTCGACAAATGTTAGAAAAAAGGATTCTTGATAAAGATACGTTTGATAAAATATGTAGCATGAAGGGTTTCTTCTCCGATAAATATGATGCAGAAGCCAATGTGTTTGTAAGACAATACTTAAAAGATTTGGGGTTTGATTCGTATCTTTATCAAAACAGGAATGAGAATACAGGCGCTTGGTCTGTTGGTGTGTTTGATGCAGACCAGATAATAACTGTAGGTGAGAATGGTGTATTGAAAGAGGAAAGTGGCATTAATGAAGATGCTGATGGTGCTTTAGCGGAAGCAGAAGACTTAAATTTAGAAAATGACACTCAGTCCGACTCCGAATCAATGCCGACGGGTATTACCGAGTTATCTCCGGCGGACAAGAAAAAAGATGCATTTCAGAAGGCAACCGAGAGTGTGACCGGCTATAAGGAACTGACCGAAGAGCAGAAGACTATCCGGGATATAGGCCGTCAACTTGGATGGAAGGTAGAGTTTGCGCCTGTACGCACGCCAAGGGGCAGAAAAGCGGACGGTAAGATTAGTTTTAAGACAAAGACGATAACTATTGACCCCACATCCAAAAAGCCGATACAGTTCATTTTAAAGCACGAATTGGCACACAGTCTTGAACAAAACAAGGAAGCATACAGCGAGTTTCAGAATGCGATAATGGACAGCCAGGCCTTTAAGGACTATGTTAAGTCACAGGGGTTCGATTCGGTGGCGGACTATAACGCCGATATAGTGGCTCGATATAAGGCAGAGGGAGTAAAAGGTTTTGACAGTGCTCGTGCTGAATACAAGGCGAACTGTGAAATGGTTGCTAATTTTGTGGGCGATTGCTTATTTGGTGGAGATAACAAGGTTACCACGAAACTGCTTGAGGGAATGAATACACCTCAACGTCGTTCATTTATTCAGTGGATACAGGACTTTTTTGCAAAGATTAGAGATAAGTTGTCGGGAGAACGCAAACAACTCTCAGACGAAATTTCGAGACTTGAGAACGCTTTCCTAAAAACACTTAACTCTGTAGAGCAAAAAGAAAACACCGCCACAGAGGACGGTGAAGCTGATGCTTACAGTATTAATAAGGACTTTTATTCAGATTTTGATGCGTGGGATGGAAAAGATACTAACAAAGTATTTACTATCGGTACTACATCAGAAGCGCTTAAATCGATAAATGTTAAGAGCCAAGAAATCAAAATGCGTTCAGGTATGGTTCTTCAGAAACTTAGTAAGCACCCAGAAATATCACGAGAGATATTTAGAAGTATACCGGATTTGTTGGAAAAGCCCATTATCGTTCAATTCTCTGATGCTATAGACCCAAAAACAGGCAAACCAAAGTATGACAGTCGCATAACTGTTCTTGGAGAGTTGTATGCAGATATGGTTATCGATGGGAAAACGGTTAAAAAACCGGTATTGGTTTCATTAGAATTGCTTCCTACAAACCAAAAGAAAACTAAAATATTGGATGTTTCTTTTGTTACGAGTGCTTATGGTCATTCTAAGTTACAGTCTTATCTAAACGATAATAGCATTTTGTATATTGACCCTAATAAAAAAAGGACCGAAAAATGGTTATCCCTGAATAGGCTGCAATTGCCGTTGGGGGAAAACCGAACCGGTCCTATAAGAAAGATAACATACTCAGGCGGAAAAGTCAAGGTGCAAAATTCTACCAAGAAGACAGAAATGCAACTTGCACTTGAAAAAGCCGGCGTTATCAATTCTTACGGTAATAGTATATTCAATGATAAAGAAAATGATACATCTGATAATGAAAGTTTTTCAATTTCTAATCCACCGACAAGTCGCACTGAAATTTTAACACAACTTAAAAATGGAGAAATTTCGGTTGAAGAGGCAGACAATCTGCTGCATAATCAGTCTAGTGATAACAGTGACACTCATTACGGCGAACACATACATCATACGCCGAAAGAATACAAACCAGAATCAGACCGAGAATGGCAGGTGTTTTGCCGAAGTTTTGCAAATCAGACCAACGGAATGAAAGACGGCGACTCCAGAGCAGTTTCAATATTTACGGCAGATGCACATTATTTGATTAGTGCAGACGGCTATATGAGTGGTGTGATTGTTGATAAGGTAAATATTGATGAATATAACGAAAGGAAAGAGTATTATGACAATATCCCCAGAACAGATGTTTCTAATTTCAGAAATGAAGAAGATGGGAGTGGACAGAGAAACCACAGCAATAGTGACATCACATCTGAAAACGAAGGAACAGATTCGTTTGATGTGGAACTGGATGCGTTCATTGAAAACCACCCCGAGTGGTTCAAAAATAAAAGAAAAGCTCATTCAAATTATTCAAGAGAAGTAAAAACAGAAAATGATGAAAGTTTTTCGATATCTGCTCCGTCAAAGGTTGAAGATATTCTTACTCAGTTTAAGCGCGGTGAAATAAGTCAGGATGAAGCGGTTAATTTGTTATCTAAAGAAAAAACGCTATCACCTTACGAAATAGCGCATCTAAAACCGAAGGATGCTGATATAACTGCTGACGAAGGTAGTCCTAAGAGAAA
Source organism: Acutalibacteraceae bacterium (assembly GCA_045535275.1). Classification (GTDB taxonomy): domain Bacteria; phylum Bacillota; class Clostridia; order Oscillospirales; family Acutalibacteraceae; genus SFWF01. Next base: position 12,217 of record JAZSLH010000043.1, on the reverse strand, counting down.
AGGGGAAGGCGATAAGCAGAGCAGTTTTTATGAATCTGCTTTAGGTTCTGACATAATTACCCCTCAGGTTAAGGCGGAAATAGAGGCTGACACATACATTAAAAACTATCAGGGAACGACGAATAAGAAGACCTTGAATACAGCCGCAAAGGAACTGAGCGAAGGCGGAGCAGAAAGGGTTGCGGAATTTAAGAGATTGAAGGATAAGCCCGAGAAAGCTTCTCCGGTGGATGTTGCTGTAGGCCTTATATTACTTGAAGGATATCAAAGGGCCGGAAATTTTGAAAGTGCAGTAGAGACGGCTGAGATATTGAGAAATATAGGAACGGTTTCGGGACAAACTGTGCAGATTTTTTCCATAATCGGCAGATTTACACCAGATATGATGCAGGCGTATGCACAAAAGGAACTGGATGCTGCTTATGAGGCGCTTGCTGAGGCTAAAACTCAAAAGTGGGTACAGAAGCACAAGGAAAAGTTTAAGCTGACTGATAAGGATATAGAGTTTATTCGCCGCCGAACCTTACAGGCAGCAATGCTTGAGGACGGAACAAGACAGAAGGCGATATTGCTTGCCGAAATATGCGCACGGATTCAGAATAAGATACCTCCCGAAGCAGGACAGAGTCTGCGTGCATTACAGAGAATTTCACTTTTGCTGAACGTGCGAACAAACTTACGAAATATAGTAGGCAACGCTAATATGGTTTCTGTATTTATTACGTCGGACTTTTTTGGCTCGTTGCTTGATAAGCAACTTGCTAAATCTACTGGAGTTAGAACTACGGGAAACTTCAAAATAAAAGGAAGTGGGACAGCATTTAAGCAGGGCCTATATGAATCTTATGATGATTTTAAGCGTGGAATCAGAACAAAGCAGGAAGAACTTAACAGATTTGAAGTGAATCGAGGCGGAGGACAAAGTTTTAACGAGCATCACGAGAAGTTAAAGAAACTCGATGCTGTATCGAAGGCACTTAACAAACTTGATAATTTTACATCTTTCTGTTTGGAAGCAGGAGACAGAAGCTTTTTCGAAATGTGGTTTCAAAACTCGCTCAACAACCAGATGCGGCTTAATAATACGGATATACCTACCGAGGATATGATAGGTATTGCACGAGAGGAAGCGTTGCAGAGGACCTGGCAGGATAACAACAAGTTATCAAGAACAATGACAAGACTAAAAAATACGCTTAATAAAGCGCATATACCTTGGACATCTTACGGGTTTGGAGATTTTGTGCTTAAGTTTGTAAAAACACCTGCAAATATAGGAAAGGCTATGGTTGAGTTTTCGCCTTTGGGATTTGCACAGGCTATAAGTAAAGGTGTTAAGTTTAAGGATGCTCTTGATACGGGAAATCTTACACCGCAGATGCAAAAAGATTTCGTGCGCAGTATGAGTAATGCTTTTACAGGTACGGTTATATATATGCTTGTTGCATTGTTAGCAAGTTCAGGGTTAATCGAACTTGCAGGTGACGGAGATGACGACAAGGATGTTGCAAATTTTGAAAAATACATTCTCGGTGTTCCTCCATATTCTATGAAGATATTTGGAGTAGATGTTACTTATTCGTGGAATCAGCCTATGGGTACCATTTTTGCAGCTGTTGCAGACTTTATGGAAAGCAGACAAAAAGGAGAAGAAATGCCGTGGTATGAAGATGCCTGGAATGCATTTAAGGCAGGAGCCACAGTTTTTACCGAACAATCATTTTTATCCAGCCTTTATGAACTGTTTTCGGCAGATGACCTTGCAACCGGTCTTGCCGAGGCTGCGCTTTCAGAACCGTCAGCATTTGTGCCGCAAACGGTGTCACAGATAGCGAGTTTTACAGACCCTTACAGGCGTATCACCTTTGAAAATGGTCGCCCGATACAGACGATGATAAATGAGATTATTTATAAGATACCGGGACTTCGGCAGACGCTACCTGCACAGGTGAACGTGCTTGGGAAAAAGAGCGAGAATGTTCAATTCTTAAACCCGTGGGAAGCATTTGCCAATCCGTCAACATCCTATCCGAAGAATTCGGGTATGGTTGCACAGGAAATATATGAACTTTATAAGGACACAAGTGACAAAACTCTTATGCCACGCGTAGCCCCTAATAAGATAACGATAAAAGGTAAAAACATATCGTTTACTGCGGAAGAAAAAGCAAAATTTCAAGAAAGCATAGGTAAAAAAAGTGTTGAGATACTTGAAAAAGTTTTTGCTTCGGCAGGTTATCATAATCTTTCTAATGAGCAAAAGGCCAAGGTTGTTTCTAAGGTGTACGAGTATGCTTTTACAAAAGCAAAGACAGAGCTTGATGTATTTGATTATGAATTATTGTCGGCTATGCAGGGAACAAGGTCAAACGGAGAGCCTGTGCTTTCGCAGGACCTTTATAACCGAATGGATGAGAAAGCAAAGCAGATGCTTGTTGACGAATATTTCTTTTCTAAAGCAGAACTAAAGTGCAAGGATGATAACGAAAAACTCGCAGAATTGTTTATTAAGCAGGCTAAGGAGTAAAAAAAGGGGACCGCATAAGCGGTCCCTAAATTTTTTATTGAATATTTTAAAACTTACAAATAGCTGTGTTTATATCACACTCAAAAAAGCAAGAGTTGCTAATGCAAGAATTAGAATAAGTGTGGGAATCCAAACCCTGAATATTGACCTGTTTGGCGTGGAATATGCACCTGATTGAGAAATTTTGTCGATTTTATTAAATAGAAAATTAAAAAACATATAACTAGGAGTAAAAATAAGTATGCTTAACACTATTAAGGCTAACCAAGTGAAAAATGAAGCAAAAAAATCAGATGTAACATTTACCTTAAATGCGTCTGCGGAAAATATAGATATTAATCCTACAACAGCAGCTGACCAACCGCCAACAAGTACTGGGGGGGTTGATTTTTCTTTTTGTGCGTCTTCTAACTGTCGGCGCAGAAACTTATTTTCATATATCAGGTCTTCGAGGTTCTTTTGCGAGTATTTTTTTTCATCATCAGAATAGTTAAAAGACACAGAATAACCTCCTAAAATAAAAAAGTGCGTACACCCGAAGATGTACGCACGAAAAATGCACACGGCTTTCGGATGTTACCACACATTCCATCTTCTAACTTCAGAGCAAAAGAAAAAAGCCGGAGCACTTTTACCGATTTAATATGCTCTGAAGAAGATAGAAATATTCGAAATGTGTGGTGACCAAATTTTAACACACAATTTGTTATTTGTAAAGTAAAATATTGTTTTATTATCAAACATAAGTAGATTATACTTTTTTAAGGTTTGATACCTCTAACTACAACTAATTTAATCATAATTCGACAAATATCAATGAAAATTAGTGGCAGACAGACGAATTAACCGTAGGTCTGCTTTTTGTTTTGAGTAAAAATGGCGGTAGTAGTATCAAAGAAGGGAAAGTTTTTATTACAATTGTCAGAGAAAGAGGGGAGGAGAGGTTCTTGAAAAGAATAATAGAATACAGGGTTACGGGCCCGGATAAAACCGGAGTGTCGCCGAGTACCAGGCAGTGGGGCGGAATGCAATATGAGGATAAAGCCACAGAGATAATTTTTAATATTGGAGAGTTACATAGTGAGGACATAGAGGGAATAGTTTGGAGGATAGATTTCGATTCTTCATCTGCCGGGTACAGCGCAGGAAAAATTTTAGAAGTTATTGACGGAATGGTATCGAGGCTGCTTGAATATGATATGACTCGGTTTGGGGGAGAAATTCAGGTAACGCTTATTGGTACAAAGTTAAATGAGGACTGTGAACAAGAGAGTATTGCTTATTTTATTCCTGTTAAGGTTTATCTTACCGAGGTTGAACAGCACGGAGAGTCTGCAGAGGAGATTGCTCCCAGCATATCGGGGGCAGAGGCATCGGCTTTAGATGCGGCTGCCAGAGCAAAAGAGTCGGAGGAGACGGCTAAAAAGGCGGCTGATGAGGCAAAAGAAGCAAACGAAAAGACGCAGACTGCAAGAATTTCGCTTGAAAAAGATGCTGTATTTGTGTTTTTGGGCGGAGATGCAAGACAACGTGCAAGGGTTGTAGAGATTGTTATTGACGGCGATTTATCGCAGACGAGCGAAAATGCAGTTCAGAACAAGGTTATTACGGGAAAGATAGATGAACTGTCGGACGCCGGCAGCCAAATTCGAGAGGAGATAGAGGGCATCTCTCAAGATGCTAAAGAATATGCTGACGGTGCTGCGGCAGACGCTTTAGAAGGCGCAAAGTCATATTTTGACGGAAGAATTATTGTTAGTGAGAGCCAACCGTCTGTAGAAACAACTGCTGACGGCGTTATCTGGATAAAGCCGATTACTGAGGTGGTATAAATGGCTACACATATTAACGGCGTAACGATTACGAGCCCATATTCGTCGCCGAAAATATCTTATGATGTAGGATATAAGGCAACGAGGCTCAGCAACAAACAAGTTGAGTATGTTTTTACGGTTAAAAGTTATATAGAGGCGTATGGATGGTTTGGTACAGGATACATTCTTAAAAGTAAAATTTCGGTTGCCGGTGTTTCTGAAGAGGTCACGCTTAAGAGCAAGTCAACTATATGGAATAACCGAAATGGAAGTAAAAGAAAACTATGTGCTACACACACGGTTTCGATTACTGTTTCATCGCAGAAGGCGGGTGAGGAGCAAAAAACCACTTTTACGGTGACAAGACCTGACGGACTCGGCAACAGCGGTAAGGTTCAGGCAACCGGATACTATGTAAAAACTCCGGCGCTGCTCACTACCAGATGCGGCTCGCCAAAAACTTTTACTGTCTTGCCTGAGGATAAGAACCAGGTTCGACTTTCTTGGTCGGGTGCATCAGACGGAGAAGGAAACAAAATTCAGCAATATAGAATAAGATATGCGACAAGCGAAACTAATATAGCAAATAATAACTCCTGGGAGTATAAAGATTTATTAACAACAGATAAGACAGAGTACCTTGCGGATATGACGGGACTTATTGTGGGGAAACAATATGTTAAATTTGCGGTTAGAGCAGAGGGGTCAGCCGGGAGCACATATTATTCGTATTATACTTATTCTGATGCTATACAAATGGATATTGTTGACGACCCTCTTCACAGACCGATAGGCGTTGTGTGGGGGGGAGAATGGATTGAGGGCCTTGCTTATATTATGAAGGACGGGATATGGGTTCCTTGTAATATTCAATATTGCAAGACCGAATTATAAGGAGGGAGAAAGAAATGGGAACAAAGATTTATGCTGAAGCAATATACGGATTCAGGCAGGACACTTTAGCAAATTGGGAGGCGGAAAATCCAATACTTGAGGTTGGAGAACCGGCAATTGTCAGTGATTCACATAACGGTGAGTGGTTAAAAATTGGAGACGGTGTATCCAGGTGGAGTGAACTGCCGTGGAAGAAGTGGAATATAGGAGAAAACTACACTCTCACCGAAGCAGACAAACTTGAGATTGCTAACCTTATCCTTGCTGATTCTACAGATATTTTAGAGGTAGGACAGAAAACATCTGAAGGCGGAGAAATTTTTAATCTATATAAAGACGCCGAAATTGATTTTGGGAATATTGATGGTATTTCAATAGGAAAGCAGACTATCCCTAAAAACAAAGCGGTTGGAGAATACTCACATGCAGAAGGTGTTGGTACGAGTGCTAAAGGAGATGCTTCACACGCAGAGGGGTTTGGTACGAGTGCCAAAGGAGATGCTTCACACGCAGAGGGTGTTGGCACTTTTGTAACTGGTAACGCTGCTCATGCTGAAGGTTGTGGCGTTAGATTTACTGTTAAGATTTCTAAAATTGAAGGTAACATTGTAACTGTTAAATCACCTGGTATTATTCCTAACATAAATGAACTAGAGTCTATTAAAGTTAATTCTGTAATTTGGTATGAAACTGATTCGGCAAATCATGGTGGAGAATTTTATTGTGTTAATTATGCCGAACCTGTTAAAACTCTCGGTATTACTACGGCTAATAAATTAACTTTAGATAGAGCGCCTTCTTTCGAGGAAAATATAGATGTAACTGTATTTATGGGAGTAACATTATCTCCATTATCACACACCGAAGGAAAGTTTTGTAACACATTAAATATTGAATCTACTAGTCTATATGATGATGAAAGTATAGATGTGCAACGCCAACACGCAGAAGGTTCCAGAACTCTTGCAATGGGTTATGCTTCTCACGCTGAAGGGGTGGAAACCCGGGCTTCTGGCATGGGTTCTCATGCAGAAGGTCAGAGCAATGTTGCCTTGGGAGAAAATTCTCATGCCGAAGGGCACGGAGTAACCGCGTCTGGAAGCCAGTCTCATGCCGAAGGGGAAGTTACATTCGCTTCAGGCGAACATTCTCACGCAGAGGGTAAAGAAAGCAAAGCACTTGGTAACGAGGCACACGCTGAAGGATATAAAACTGAAGCAGTGGCTGCTGCCCATGCTGAAGGTTCTCAGTCTAAAGCAATTGGAGAAATGTCTCACGCTGAAGGAAATACTTGTACGGCTTCGGGAATAGGTTCTCACGCTGAAGGAAAAGGAACCCAAGCACTTAGGGAATATGCTCACTCCGAAGGTTGGCAAACCAGTGCCAATGGCCGCTATTCACATGCAGAAGGATATAAAACCAGAACTACTATGGACAATACACACGCAAGTGGCGAATCTACTATTGCATCTGCAAAAAATCAGTTCGTTGTTGGTCAGTATAATAAAGAAAATCCCGATGCATTATTTATAGTGGGTAATGGTACATCAGAAGAGAATCGTTCAAATGCCTTTGAAGTTTTAAAAGACGGAAGAATTGTAAGTTCTTTACCTAATATTATAGTTTCCGCAGAAGAGCCTGTAGATGCTCCAGAAGGTGCTATTTGGCTAGTGCCTTCTGTTTAGTGTGAGGTGAGATAAATGGCATCTGCTTATACTACTACCAAAAATATTAGCGGGGCATTAGCTTATACTTTAAAATTGGAGTTGAATGAAAAATCACACTCAGAAGGTAAAGTAACTGTAAATTATAGGTTGTCTCTACAATCACATAACGGTTATGGGTTTAATGGTTATTTTTTAGGTTGCGGAATCGCAATAGGCAGTAATTCAGTTAAGGGATACGACTCAACTAAAGACAAGCCAAATATATCTGCTAATTCTACTACCGTACTTATGAATGGAGACCTGACAATAAATCAAGGGAAAAACTTACCGGTATCTGCATATATAGATATGACTGCTACGGGTGTAAGTTATATTGCGGGAGATATGAGTGTATCTGGGAGTTTTTCAACAACAATTGTTCACAAGTTAACGGTTAATTATTATAGCAACTGCGCTACTGAAATGACCGGTATGACGCCATTAAACCCTGTAGGTGTAGATAAAAATTCATTGATTCATACATCTGTTTATTATTTTGACGCTGAATATAAAAATGGCTTGTATAATTATGCTACATTTGGCTTGATTAGAGACGGTTATACACCCACCGGTTATTGGGGGACTACAATAGATGGCGGCAAATTAGTTAACCAGGATGATTCCCATACAGGAGAATCTTTGGCTACTGCTTTAGGTAAAGATATCAGTGCAAGCGACCAATCTGTTAATATCTATGCTCAATGGGAATTAAATGCTTTTGCGTTTGTAAAAACAAACGGAGAATGGGTACCACATGAAGCATTTGTGAAATCGTCAGACAGTATGTGGAAAAAATTGGCACAAGTTATGAAGATATAAACTGTATATAAATACATATTTTATAGGGTTGAACATGTTTTTACAGAGAAAAAATAAGGCGAGGTGATATAAAATGGCAGAGATTATTTTCGGAATCGTCGGTGTTGTCACCGGGGTGTCGGGTATGTTATGCGCTATAATCGTAGCCTCCCGAAATAAAAAGAAGGATGACAAAATCGAAGGCAAAGAGGATGGCGTTGTTCTTACCGAACTCGGATACATAAAAAGGGGAATAGACGGTATTGAACACCGAATGGAAAAACTTGAAAATCAGTATGTCAGCGTGATGACCGCCCTCACCGACGTTAAGGCTTCGGTTAAACAGGCACACAAGCGCATTGACAAACTGGAGGAATACCATAAACCTAATTCATAAAGGAGGAAGAATAATGTTTAAAATTGCACTTACAGCAGGTCACTACAAATACACTTCAGGCAAGAGGTGTCTTAAGAGCCTGGATAAAAATGAAACACGCGAGTGGGTTCTTAATGACCGTATTGCCGATAAGATTGAAAAACTACTTAAATCTTATGAGGGATATTCGCTGATTCGAACCGACGATACAACCGGCGAAAAAGCAATTTCAAATACTGCTCGTATCACGGCCGCAAATAATTTCGGCGCAGATATTTATATCTCTATTCATCATAATGCAGGAATAAACGGTGGCAGTGGCGGAGGTATAGTTGCCTACACATACACAAAGGTTAGCGATGCTACAAAGGCGTGGCAGAAAGAGTTGTATAATGCTCTGATAAAGCATACAGGACTTAAAGGAAACCGTGCACAGCCTCTTGCCTCTGCTAATCTTGAGGAATGCCGTAAAACGTCAATGCCTGCAGTTCTGCTTGAACTTGGATTTATGGATTCTAAAACCGACACGCCAATTATCCTGACTGATGAATATGCTACAAAATGTGCGACCGCTATCGTTGAAGTTATCGTAAAGAAAGCAGGACTTAAGAAGAAACCTATTGCGACCGAAACAAATGTCGGCAGCAAATTATATCGCGTTCAAGTCGGTGCGTATTCTGATAGAGCAAATGCTGAAGCAGTACAGAAAAAACTCAAAGCGGCCGGCTTTGAGTCAATAATAAAGGAGGACTAAAATATGGATTTCTTAACTAATTTTTCAATACCCGTCATTGTTGGTGTATGCTTATGCGTAGGTTACATACTTAAAAACCTTGTTCCAACCGATAAGGTAAACAAGTTTATACCTCTGATAATGGGTCTGCTCGGCCTTGGCCTTAATATATGGATAAACCTCGGCATCTCCCCGGAGATAATCCTGGGTGGACTTGTCAGCGGTCTTGCTTCTACAGGTCTGTATGAAGCGTTTAGACAGTTTATTAAGGGAAAGTAATGGGAGACATAAACAACTCAATATATCTTGCTAAGCGAACATAAAATTTTAAATAATAACAAAAAGTTGCCAGAGTAATCCTCTGGCAATTTATATTTTTGGAAAATATTTCTTGACATACTAAATTTTTCCTAATATAATGCAATTGTTCAATACAAATTCTTGCAAAAATCTTACATAAAAGACAAAAAACCGCGTAAATACACGGCTTTTTCGTCATTTGGTGGACGCTAAGGGACTCGAACCCATGACCGCCCGCACGTCAAGCGGGTGCTCTACCAGCTGAGCTAAACGTCCTTATGTTTTTAGCAAGGCAAATTATAACACGGTGCCTTTTAAAAAGCAAGGACTTTTTATTAAAATTACTGTTTTTTAAGGTGATTTTCTGCTTTTAAAAGGGATTTGAGCGCAATAGTTGCGACAGCAACGCCAACAACACTTCCCGTAACAATATTTAATCCCCGTTTTACCGACATATCTGTATTTATGCGGTCAAGCAAAGCAGTCTGAAGAGAGAAGAATGACATAAGTGCAACAGACAGACTAAGAGCCTTTGCTGCGTAAAGGGTGGGACTGTGGAATTTTCTAAGTCTTAATGTATCAATTATCGCAGCACTTAATCTGAAAAGCGTGAAAATTGCTGCAACATATATAACCGATTCTCCGTAAAGATGCGACTTGTTTTGCCAAATCATCTGACAAATAAGTATCGCTATTGTCAGGTTAAGAACAAGAAGCATAATCGAACAAGTCCTGAAATCGTATATTTCCCTTATATCACCGGCTTTGCGTTCAAAACCTCTGTAAATCAGAAAAAATTTTATTAAGCAAAGCATAATATAGTATATGGCTACTCCGCCAAACCAAACCGAACGGTAAAGAATACCCGTAAAAATATTATAAGAGGCAAAACCGACATTGATTATAACACCGAGTTTTAAAAACAACTCAGTGCGAAACTTAATGTCGGATATTTTTTTATTACCAAACGGTAAAAGTTTTTTTATAAATTCAAAAAAATTCTTCATATATATAATGGTGTGCAGTTTTGAAACTTTTTATCAAAAAACACTTGACAGAATAAAAGAGAGAGTGTATTATAAAACTGTACTAATCGTAATAGTACAGTTAGGACAACAGGAGGGCTAGGGTTTGATAACAATAGATTATAAAAGCCGTGTTCCTATATACGACCAGATTACAGGTTCGATTATAAGGCTGAAAACCTTTGGAATTTTAAAGGCGGGGGATAAACTGCCGAGTGTAAGAAGTCTTGCAATAGAACTTGGCATAAATCCAAATACGGTACAAAAAGCCTACGCTATTCTTGAGGCAGACGGTGTAATCTGTTCGGTTTCGGGAAAAGGCTCTTTTATCTGTGAAGACAGTTCTGCTGATGACGCTATAATGACGGCGGTTAAAAACGAATTTATGGTTGCCGTCCAAAATGCTGTAAGAATGGGTCTTGACCAAAAAACCGCAACCAAAATTTTAAACGACGCCTATAAAGGAGGAAACCGAAATGATTAAAGTTTTCAATCTGACCAAAGAGTTTGAAAAACATAAAGCACTTGACGGTATTAATTTTGAAATACTTGACGGCTGTATTTACGGGCTTGTTGGCTCAAACGGTTCGGGTAAATCGACCCTGCTTCGCCTGCTTTCGGGCGTCTACTATGCCGATTCGGGTAATATTTCGGTCGATGGATATGCTGTCTTCAATAATCCCGAGGTTAAGGCCCATATATTCTATCTTCCCGACACACCCTATTTTTTCAAGAATGCCAACATTAAGGAAATGGCTAAATTCTATGAGGGAATGTATCCGACCTTTGACCAAGAGCGTTTTAAATATCTGACCGAGGTTTTCCCAATAAGCATAACCGATAAAATTGATAATATGTCCAAGGGAATGCAGCGTCAGGCGGCTCTTATGTTGGCTCTTTCTACCAATCCTAAATATTTGCTGTTAGATGAAGCCTTCGACGGACTTGACCCCGTTATGCGAAAGGTACTTAAATCTTTGCTTATTGACGGAATTGAAAAAACGGGAATGACGGCGATTATCGCTTCGCACAATCTTCGAGAACTTGAAGATTTATGCGACCATATTTCACTTTTACATTCGGGCAAACTCATTTTCAGTAAAAGCCTTGAAAATGTCTGTGGCTCTATCCACAAGGTTCAGGCGGCGTTTAAGTCTTTACAGCCCGAAATTAAATTTGAGGGGCTTGATATTCTTAAATGCGAGCGCACAGGCTCTCTTATGCAGATGGTAATAAGTGGCGACAAGGACGATATTATGGATAAAATCAACTCTTTAAAACCCATTTTTGCCGAAATTCTGCAACCCACCCTTGAGGAAGTATTTATCTATGAAATGGAGGAACAAGGCTATGACGTCAAGAACATCCTCGGTTAAATCATATCCCGCTTTAAGCCTTTTTAAAACAACCCTTAAAAAGCAGACTGCGGCAACTCTGCTCGTTACGGCATTTAGTCTTTTAATCTGTCCGGGGACAACTATCCGAGAGGCTCTTTGGTATCTGACTAATCTCTACCCCGAAGAGAAATTTCGAATTAGTGAGCATCTTCAGTTTGCGTCGGTTTTTTCTCTTGGTTTGTCTGTAGCCCTTGTTTTTTTGCTATATTTAATTAACTTTAACTTCCTTTTTTCCAAAAAAACGGGCGATTTATTCCATAGTTTGCCTCTGACCAGAAACGAACTGCTTTTCTCCCGAGCACTCCCGGCCTATATTGGAGGACTCTTTACAATGACCTTGTCCTTTTTAGGTTTTTGTGCAGCAAATCTTATGCCCGCTGTGGAACCCGCAAAGGCAGATTTACTTGTAACAACCTATCTGCTTATGGTGCTCTTTTTAACCGCACTTTCTGCCTTTTTGCTCTTGTTCTTTGTTTGCAGCGGCGGTATATTTGATACCATTATACCGATTCTTGTAGTAAGCGTTGCCCCTGCGGCAATCGGTGCAATACTAAATTCAGTTGCTGAAAATGTCGCAACCGGAGTAATAGTAAAATCGAACTGGCTTATCTATGTTTGTCCTTTTGCCTTCGCCTTCTTTAAACTTG
>JAZSLH010000054.1:0-18583 GCA_045535275.1 Acutalibacteraceae bacterium | reverse complement strand
GAGGCAATCCGAAAAGAACTTCGCCGAGGCGGTCAGGTCTATTATCTCCATAATCGAGTCCAAACAATAGAGCGTGTCGCCTACCGCCTGAAAGAAAACCTACCCGATGCAAATATTGCGGTTGCCCACGGTAAAATGAGTGAGGAAGCATTATCAACTGTCTGGAAAAAACTTGTAGAGCACGAAATAGATATACTTGTTTGCACAACAATAATTGAAACAGGGGTAGACGTACCAAACGCTAACACCCTGATTATTGAAGATGCCGACCGTTTCGGACTTTCGGGTCTTCATCAACTGAGAGGTCGTGTCGGACGTTCGCCCCGTCGTGCCTATGCCTATTTTTGCTACCGACAGGGTAAAGGACTAACCGAAATTGCAACAAAACGCCTTGACGCAATCCGCGAATATACCGAGTTCGGTTCTGGCTTTAAAATTGCTTTGCGTGACCTTGAACTTCGCGGTGCGGGAAGTATTCTCGGCAGCGAACAGCACGGCAATATGGAAGCGGTCGGGTACGATATGTATCTAAAACTGCTCAGTGACGCGATGAAAGAAGAAAAGGGCGAAAGCGTAGAAGAGCAGACAGAATGTCTTGTAGATTTGAATATTTCGGCACATATTCCCGAAAGTTATATTGAAAATTTACCCGCCCGTCTTGGAATTTACCGAAGAATTGCCGAAATTAAAACTTCCGAAGATGTCAGCGATGTTATCGACGAACTGTGCGACCGTTTCGGTGAACCGCCAAATGTTGTTATGGGGCTTATTGATATTGCCCTTTTCAGAAGCAAGGCTCAAAACAACGGAATCTACGAAATTACCCAACAAGGCAATACTCTTTGCATTAAGGTAACAGAAATTAAGCAAGAATGCCTCGCAAGGCTGTGCGACGGACTTCCCGGCAGGGTAACCCTTCACCCCACAGAGAATCCGTATTATTCGGTAACCTTAAAACAAGGACAGTCCTTAACCAATGCACTTAAAGAAATTGCTGAAGTTCTTTAACAGTTTGTTTTTAATTTTATATAGACATTTTTCTTTAAAGGTTGTATAATAAATAATATGTTAAATATTTTGGAGGTCTACTAATGAATATACTCAAAAAAACTGTTGCCATTCTTCTTACCGCAGTTTTTGTTTTTTCTCTCTCTGCTTGTCATCCTAAGGATGAAGTTGCAATTTCTTCGGGAGATTATAAAATCACCTCGGCTATGTATTCCTACTATCTCGTAATGGCTGATGCCGACGCAAAACAACTTATCAATTCTTCCGACAAATACGACACTAAAGCCGATGGCTTTAAATATACCGACCAGACTATTGAAGGTAAAAAGTATACCGATTATGTTAAAGAAAAGGCACTTGAGGGTTGCCTTCGCAACATAACTATTGCCAAACTCTGTGATGAGGCAGGCCTTAAACTCGACAAAGAGAAGCAAGACGAGTGGAAAAACACCGCCCAGTATTATTGGAACTACGCCTACGGTGCTGTTTTTGAACAAAACGGAATTGCTTATTCAACCTATGAAAAACTTCTTTTAAACGAGGCTCTTTATAACGCCTATTTCGACTATCTCTATTTAGAGGGCGGCGAAAAGGAAATGGCAAAAGCCGATATCCAGACCAACCTTGATAAACATTACAGTGCAGTATATATAATCACTCACGATTATTCTGACGAAGAGAAACCCGACCTTGATAAAATCAAGCAAGACCTTGAAAAGTACAAGAAACTTTTCGAAAAGGGAAAAACTTACGATGAAGTAAAGGCTCAGTATGATGCCGACCAAAAGGCTGAATCTGATTCCTCTAACCCCTCTTCTTCAACCGATAGCACTTCTTCTACAACCTCATCTGACAGCAAGGAAGAAGAGAAGAAACCCGCCGACAAAAATATAGTTATCCTTACCGATAATGAAGATACCAATTCCGGAGAGGCTTCCTATTTTGAAAAGTACTCCGAAGTTGAAAAAATGAAAGAGGGCGAGGTTGCCCTTATTGCCGACTCTGATAACAAGGTAGTAAGTATTGTTGTAAAGAAGAATATCAACGCCGATTCATACTATTTCGACACCCTTTCAGGTGAGATTGTATATATGGTTAACGGTGAAGGGTTTGACTCCTTCCTTAAGGACGAAGCGAAAAAGATTGACTACACCGTAAACGATTACGCTGTAAATCAGTTCAAGGTTAAGAAAATTAAGGACGGAAGCGAGCAATAAAAACGAAAGGTTCAAGCAGGCGAATGCTTGAACCTTTTTTTGTGAGGTAAAAATGGCTATAAATAAAAAAGTAAAAAAGTGTTTAGCAATTATAATTCCGACAGTCTTAGCGGTTATTATTTTGTTGTGCGGACTGGCGTTGTGGCTTTTTGGACAAAATCCGTCGGACAATAATTCGTCAGAAGTTTCTTCAGAGCAGGTTTCGTCTGTAACCGTTTCAAGTGAAAGCGTATCTTCCTTGCCCGAAGATATCAAAGAAATTACTCTTGATATAGTAGCGCCCGACAAAAAGTCAATAACGGTTTATAAACCTGATTATGTAGTAAAGGGAAGTGCAGACCCGAACTATCCTTTAACAATAAACAATACTCCCGTATCGGTGGATGAAACGGGCTTGTTTGCTCATAATGTAAAACTAAATGTGGGAAAAAATACAATTGAAGTTGTTCATAAAGACACAACTGAAGTCTATACTGTAAACTACCAAAAAATAGTGATTAAGTCGATTTCCCCGTCAAGTTCTACAACTGTTGAGTCAAATGAAACTCTCGTTGTTTCTTGTGTTGCCTTAAAGGGAAGCAAGGTTACCGCAACCTTTGACGGTAAAAAAATAACCCTCTACACAGTTAAGGACGATGCTGACGCATCAGACAGTGATTATGAGGAATATGCGGGAAGTTTTGAAACCCCCGTTAATCAAGGCGAAACTAAAAGTTATGGCAAGGTGACTTTCAAAGCCGTTAGTGATTTTGGAACTTCGACTAAATACAGCGGGAATATAAAGGTTAAAAAATTCGACCCTGCTAAATTCGACGGAGGAAACGGATATCCTCAAAATAGTGAATATTTGAATGTAGGCGAAAACTATGTTATTGAGGTAGTGAATTATCAAGCCGAAACCTTTAATTCTAAAGATGCAACCGACCTTTCCCGCCCTACTAATAACTATCTGCCAAAGGGAACGGTTGACTATTGTTCGCCCTATCCAAAAACCTTTACTCTTTCGGGAACAGAAACCAAAATGTATACCGCCCGCTATGGAAAACAACTTTACTCAACAAGTCCCAGAGGCACGGTAAATACTAAAATTTACGAGGGGACTTTGCCCGAAACTAATAGCGTAAGTCTTGCTTTAACCAAAACGGTTGGCCATCATACCGTAATGACCTTTAATGTTGATTGGAAAGCACCTTTCAAGTTTGAAATGGAGCCTCAAAAATATAAAAGCGAATCAAACCGTGACTATATAATTGAAGAACCTACATTTAGTTATATAGATATCACTTTTTGCTATGCCGACTCGCTTGAAGGGCTGCCTGACCTTAGCAATAACCCCGTTTTTTCTTCTGCCGAAATAATACAGGGGGACTATGACCGCGTTTTGCGTCTTCATCTTCGCGAAAAAGGTGTCTTTTATGGTTGGTCTTCGGAATATAACAGTCAGGGTCAGTTAGAGTTTTGGTTTTTGAACCCGACCAAACTAGAGGTTGCCAACAACGAATACGGTGTTTCGCTTGAGGGTATTACCGTTTTGATTGATGCGGGTCACGGAGGCCGTGATAACGGTGCCTCTGGGTATAAAAACGGTGTTCACGAACAACATCTTAACTTAAAATTAGCCCTTGAGGTTGAAAAACAACTTAAAGCCCTTGGTGCAACCGTAATTATGACAAGAACTGACGATAGTTATATTGAAGTTGATGACCGAATTCTTGCAATAAAAAATAACAGACCGGACTATGTTGTTTCTATACACCGAAATTCAAGCAGCAATATAAACGCTTCGGGTTTCAGTTCTTACTATTTTAATCCCTATTCCTATGATGCTGCAAACACAATGTTAAGTGAGGTTAATTCTTCGGGAGCGTTTAAACAAACGGCGTGGACCTTTGTCCGTTGGCACGTCTTTTTCCTGTGCCGTGTTACCGACTGTCCTACCGTGCTTACGGAAAATGGCTTTGTTAGCAATAAGGCGGAATACAGCGAAATGCTAACCGAAGAGCAGACCGAGAAAAACGCTAAAGCATTGGTAAGCGGAATTGTAAATTATTTTAAAGGTCAGTAGAATATTGTATATTGAAATTTAATTTTCAAGATGATATACTTTTGTTGTTAACTTGGGGAAGTGGGTGAAAATCCCACACGAGCCCGTCGCCGTAAGGCAAAAAACTGTGTGTTTCTACTCGGTGCCGCAAACCGAGGACAAGCCATTGGAATTTATTGGTTTTTCTGAGAAGGCGAAACACATCCTGCCAAAGTCGAAATACCCGGTTGACAAAGCCCGACGGTTTAGTCCGTGTTGCGAGTGCCGACACAGTTCGGGGAATAAAATATAATGGAGAAATGCAAAATGAAAATGACAATCTTTAAAAAAGTTTTGTCGTTTATGCTGTGTTTTGTGCTTATTGCGGCTATGGCACTTTTAGCATCTGCTTGTAACGACAAGAACGATATCCCGTCTACCCCCTCTTCCCCCTCATCTGCTTTAGATGAAAATATAGTAGGTCAGGGGCAAACAGAGTTTACCTTCAAGGTGACCTTTAAGGACGGGACAGAAACCGCTTATACCGTTAAAACCGACAAAACTACTGTCGGTCAAGCCCTTAGTGACTTAGGACTTATTTCGGGAACGGTCGGTCAGTATGGGCTGATGGTCGAAACCGTCTGCGGTCAGACCGTAAAATTTGAAACCGATAAAATGTATTGGGCTTTTTATGTAAACGGTGACTATGCAATGAAGGGTATCGACCAAACCGAAATCGATAAGGGCGCAACCTATGCCCTAAAGGCTCAAAAATGAAAATAAACCTTAAAGAACTTGCGGTTTTTGCGCTCGTTTCGGCGTTAATGTTAACCTCGAAACTGATTATGGAATGGCTTCCGAATATCCATCTTCTCGGTGTTTTCGTTATTGCCGTTACGGTAGTTTACCGCCAAAAAGCCCTCTATCCCATATACGGATATGTTTTTTTACAAGGGCTTATCGCAGGGTTCAGTCTTTGGTGGGTGCCATATCTCTATATTTGGACAATTCTTTGGGCTGTCACAATGCTTTTACCTCGGAAAATGTCTAAAAGCCTTGCCGTAGCAATCTACTGCCTTGTCTGCGGTCTTCACGGACTCGCTTATGGAACGCTATACGCCCCCGCTCAAGCCTTAATGTTTGGATTAGACTTTAACGGGACTCTCGCCTGGATAATATCAGGACTGCCGTTTGATATTGTTCACGGAATATCTAACGCCGTCTGCGGTCTGCTTATAGTTCCGATAATTTCAGTTTTTGCCCACGCCGAAAAATATACCCGAAACTAAAAAAATACCGATATCTGAAAAATCAGATATCGGTATTTTTATATATCAAGTTCTTTTCCGTTTTCAATATAAATTCTCGGAACCCTCTTTGAAAGTCCGCAAACAATTTCGTAGTTTATGGTATTACATTTTTCGGCAAGGTTTTCAACAGTAAGATTTTCGCCGAAAAGAATAACGGTGTCGCCCTCCTTAACCTTTTCAATGTCCGAAACATCGGCACAGAACTGGTCCATACAAATCCGTCCGATAATTTTTGCCTTCTGCCCGTTAATAAGAACATATCCGCCGTTTGATAAAAGCCTTGGAAATCCGTCGGCGTAACCTGCCGTAATGGTTGCAATTTTGGTGGGCTTGTTTGTTTTATAGGTTCTTCCGTAACTAACCGTCTGGCCGTTTTCAACCGTTTTTACCATCGAAACCGCCGCCTTAAAGGTCATAACAGGCTTAAAGCCGTAATCTGCCGTTATATCGGTCGACGGGGTAAGTCCGTAAAGAATAATTCCGGGGCGAATAGCGTCAAGGTGTTTGTCAGGGGAAAGCAGAGTTGCGGCAGAGTTGCAACAATGCTTAATTTCAAAAGAATATCCCGCCTCTTCAAGTTGGCTTATTGCCAAAAGAAAACGCTCATACTGTTTGTTTGTGTAGTCCAAATCAGTAGTTTTTTCGCTGTCAGCAACGGGGAAATGGGTAAAAATTCCGCCGAATTTAATATTTGAAAGGCAAAGCGCCTCTTTAGCCTCGCCAAGCCCCGATAAACCGTCATTTCGGCAATCAAAACCAATTCGTCCCATACCCGTATCGAGTTTTAAATGTGCCTCAACCGTAATGTTTGCTGCTTTTGCAAACTCGCTTAACTTTTTTGCGTAATCAAGAGAGAATACCGCCTGAATAATCTCGTTTTTATAAAGTTCTTCGGCTAAAAACGGGGGAGTATAGCCTAAAATTAAAATTGGCTGTTTAATATCAAGTCCGCGAAGTTCCCTTGCTTCGTCAATGTTGGAAACGGCAAAATAATCGGTCCCGTTTTCGCTGAGCCGTTTGGCAATAAGAGGCACCGAATGACCGTAAGCGTTAGCCTTAACAACGCTGAAAATTTTAGCGTCGGTCATCTCTCTTATAAGTTTGAAGTTATGTACAAGGGCGTCAAGGTCAATTTCCGCCCAAGCCCTGTGCAGATAGTTCACTTAAATTTCTCCCTTCTGCAGACGTTTGATTATCCGACAAAACGTTAAACACTTTATCGGCAAGTGGTATTGCGATAATACTTATAAACCCCCAAAGCACCGAAAAAAGCAGACAAATCTGCCCGAAAAGGTTAAGGGGTATATGGCTGTAGTTCCAAACTTCCATACCTAGAAGCAGATTAAAAACACAACCGAAAACAAACTCGACCGTTGTTACCGTAAGGCTTCCGAGAATACATTTATATAAAAACGGAATACCTTTGAGTTTAGTCGATATAAGTGCGAAAAGGCAAAAACAGACACCCCCCGCAATCATCATCGTCCAGTGGGTATATCCACGCCAAAGTACCTCAATAAGTCCGTATAAAAAACCGCCAAGGCCAAAAAGAATTAAATATTTTTGCATAAATTTCCCTCCTCAAATAGCATTTGAGAAAGAAAAGAAAATATACAAAAATCAGCGTCTTCTTCTGCTAATCAGAAGAAGCCTTAAAAGTTGTGCAACCGACATAATTGCCGCCGCAATATAGGTCATAGCCGCCGAGGTAAGAACGCTTTTTGCCCCTCTTATTTCGGCATCATTTCCAAGAAGCCCGTCTTCTTTAATGGTCTTTATCGCCCTTGCCGACGCGTTAAGTTCAACGGGAAGAGTAATAAGTTGAAAAAGAACCGCAAAGGAAAAGAGACCTATTCCAATCAGTACAAGAGGCTCAAAACTAAAAAGAAAGCCGAGTAAAATTGCAATAAAAGAAAAACTCGAGCCAAAGTTTACAATAGGCACCAAAACATTTCTCGCTTTAATGGGGAAATAGTCTTTATCATACTGAACGGCGTGGCCTGCCTCGTGTGCTGCAACGCCGATAGCCGCAACCGAAGCCGAACCGTAAACCGAGTCGGAAAGGCGTATAACCTTGGTTCTTGGGTCAAAATGGTCGGTAAGACTTCCGTTTACTTTTTCAATTTTAACGTCAGAAACTCCGTGAAAATCGAGAACACGCCTTGCGGCATCTGCCCCTGTAAGCCCCGTTTGACTGAATACTTTTGAGTATTTTGTAAAGTTCGATTTAATTTTTATCTGGGCAAAGAGCGATAGAATAAAGGCCGGAAGAATAAGAATTAAATAGTAAATGTCAATTCCGTAAAAATAATAGTGAGGCATATATTCTCCTTTTTAAATGCTTTGGTTAGGATACCCTTATTATATGTTTTTAAAAAGGAATTAAACATTGAAACGGAAAAGAACAATATCTCCGTCGTTCATAACATATTCTTTGCCTTCGCTTCTGACAAGACCTTTTTCCTTTGCCGCAACCATTGAACCGCAGTTTATAAGGTCGTCAAACGCCACAACTTCGGCTCTGATAAATCCACGCTCAAAGTCCGAGTGGATTTTTCCTGCCGCACCGGGTGCCTTTGTTCCCTTTGTAATGGTCCAAGCGCGAACTTCGGGTTGTCCTGCCGTAATGTATGAAATAAGACCCAGCAGAGAATAACAGGTTTTAATAAGTCGGTCAAGTCCCGAGAGTTCAAGTCCTAAATCGGCTAGGAACATTTCTTTCTCTTCCTTTTCGAGTCCTGCAATTTCTGACTCTAAAGAGGCACAAATCGGAAGGGTTTCTGCTCCCTCGTTTTCAGCAATAGCCTTAACTGCGTTATATCTTGCGTTTGAAGAAAGTCCGCCCGAAAAATCGTCTTCGCTCATATTACAAGCGTAAATAACCGGCTTTAAGGAAAGAAGTGCGGTCGTTGCTAAAACCTCTGCCTCGGTGTCGTTTTCGGGCTTTACGGCACGGGCAGGAATACCCTCTTCAAGTGCTGCCATAAGCCTTTTTAAAAAGTCAACCTCGGTCTGTAAGGACTTGTCGCCCTTTAAAGCCTTGCTCGATTTATCAAGTCTTCTCTGAACCATTTCCATATCCGAAAAAATCAGTTCAAGGTTAATCGTTTCAATATCTCTTGCGGGGTCAACCGAGCCCTCAACGTGAATAATATCGTCGTTTTCGAAACAACGAACAACGTGTACTATAGCGTCGACTTCTCGAATGTGGGAGAGAAATTTGTTGCCAAGACCCTCGCCTTTAGACGCCCCCTTAACAAGCCCCGCAATATCAACAAATTCAATAACAGCAGGGGTAATTTTAACGGGATTATACATTTTAGCAAGTGCGTCAAGTCGCTCGTCGGGTACGGCTACCATACCAACATTTGGTTCAATGGTACAAAAAGGGTAGTTAGCCGACTGTGCCCCCGCATTAGTTATAGCGTTAAAAAGAGTGGATTTTCCAACATTAGGAAGTCCGACAATACCTAGTTTCATAGAGATAAACATTCCTTAAATATAAAATTTCAACTTATATTATATATTCTTTTATGGTTTTATTCAAGAAAAATTAAAAAAATCTTTAAAATTTTAGAATTATATTATATAATATAGTAAAACAATAAAAAGGCGGGTTGTTTATGGCAACGGCATATACTGTAGAACTTTCAAGAATAATTAAAGAATTTTCTCTGGAAACGCTCTATCTTTCTGAGAGTCCCGAAACAATTTTAATTGCAAACAACGATGTAAACCGTCCGGGTCTTCAGTTCGGCGGATACTATAAGTATTTTGACAATACCAGAATTCAGATTGTCGGTAAAGCAGAAGAGAGTTATATAAAGACCTTCAACAAAGAAAAATACAATGAACTTGTTGATACCTTCTTTGCTTCGCTTCCTGCCGCAGTAATTATTACCAGAGGAATTGAACTTGAAGGCTTTGCTGAGGCTGCAAAAAAATACAATGTGCCTCTTCTTCGTACCGCCGACAGTACTTCGGAATTTATGGCGGCGCTTATTGCCTTTTTAAATCTCTGCCTTGCTCCGAGAATAACCCGTCACGGTGTTCTCGTCGAGGTCTACGGAGAGGGAATTCTAATTCTCGGCGAAAGCGGAGTAGGTAAAAGCGAAACGGCTATTGAACTTGTAAAAAGAGGTCACCGCCTTATTGCCGACGATGCGGTCGAAATCCGTAAGGTTTCCAATAAGTCGCTTGTAGGAACCGCCCCGAGCAATATCCGTCATTTTATTGAACTTAGGGGAATAGGAATAATAAATGTCAGCCGAATTTTCGGTGCGGGTGCGGTTAAACTCACCGAAAAAATTGACTATATAATCAATATTGAGCCTTGGGATAATGAAAAGGTTTACGACCGAATGGGTCTTGAGGAGCAAACCACCGAAATTTTGGGACTTAATATTCCCTCAATAACAATTCCCGTAAAACCCGGCCGTAACCTTGCGGTAATAATTGAGGTTGCCGCAATGAATAATCGCCAGAAAAAACTCGGCTATAACGCCGCCGCCGACCTGCTTTCCCGTCTTGGAATGTCAGGCGAGGCGCCCGAACAGAATTATACAGACATTGAAGTATTTTAAAGGAGTAAAAAATATGTATCGTTTAGGAATTGACCTTGGAGGAACAAATATTGCCTGTGCTGTGGTTGATGAAAACTTTAATATAATCGGTCGCGGAAAGGTAAAAACCAATCTTCCAAGACCTAATGACGAAATTTGCGACGCTATGGCTGAGTCGGCAAAACTTGCCCTTGCAGATGCAGGTCTGAAAATAGAAGATATTTATTCTATGGGAATCGGTGCCCCGGGTACCGTCGACCCGGTTAAAGGCGTTATAACCTACGCTAATAATTTAGGCTTTTTTGACACCCCTGTTTGTCAGATGATGAAGGAGCGTTTAGGAGTAGATTTTTATCTTGAGAACGACGCTAATGCCGCCGCCTACGGTGAGTATCTTGCGGGGGCAGGAAAGGGAACAAATAACTTTGTTGCCGTTACTCTCGGTACGGGCGTCGGCGGAGGAGTTATTATAAACGGAAAACTCTTTTCGGGCAGTAACTTCGCGGGTGCAGAACTCGGTCATACTGTAATTTGGGCAGACGGCAAACAGTGCACTTGCGGAAGAAAAGGTTGTTGGGAAGCCTACGCTTCGGCTACCGCCCTTATTCGCCAAACCAAAGAAAAAATGGAAGAAAATAGTGATAGCGTTATGTGGGAACTTGCCGATAACGATATAAATAAAGTTAACGGAAGAACCGCTTGGGACGGTTGGCGTAAAGGCGACCGTGCGGCAACCGAGGTTGTTGATACCTACTGCCTTAATGTTGCCGAGGGCGTTTGCAATATGATTAACATTTTCCAACCCGAAAAAATCTGTATTGGCGGCGGCGTTGCAGGTGAAAAGGATAATCTTATTAAGCCGGTAAACAAACTCGTAAACGAGAGAAAATATAACCGTCACCACGACAAAGAAGACAGAGTTTTTGTTGCCGCGCTCGGTAACGACGCGGGAATAATCGGCGCTGCTTTCTTAGATTTGCTTTATAAATAATTTTTTGAAACGGAGTTTTTATGAGAGTCAGTAGTCTTATATCCTTGGCTGAAGAACTTAAAATTAAATATAGCGAAAACGAGTCTATGGCTCTTCATACCTCCTTTAAAATCGGCGGAAAAGCCGATATCTATCTAAAACCCGAAACTGCCGAGCAACTGACTCGGCTTATATCCTTTTCGGGTGAGAACGAAATACCTTTTTTTATTCTTGGAAGCGGGTCTAACCTTATTGTTTCGGATAAGGGAATTGAGGGTGCGGTTATTGATACTACCGCCCTTAATAAAATTTACCTTAAAGACGATAACTGTATCTATGCCGAGGCGGGTGCTTCACTTGCCTCTCTTTGCTGTTTTGCAAGGGATAACGGACTGACGGGACTTGAATTTGCCTACGGAATTCCGGGTTCAGTAGGCGGAGCACTTTATATGAATGCGGGTGCTTATGGCGGAGATATGTCCTGTGTTGTCGCTTCAGCAGACAGTATAACCGTTAAGGGCCAAAAGGTCAGCCGCTGTGCCGAAAAGTTGGAACTCGGTTACAGAAAAAGCGTTTTCAAGAAAAACGGCGAAATAATAATCGGCGTCTGTTTTAAACTCGATAAGTCAAGCAGAGAAGAAATCGGCTCAAAAATGGACGAAATAATCGCAAAAAGAAAAAAGAGCCAACCCCTTGAATACCCGAGTGCGGGTTCAACCTTTAAACGCCCCGAAGGTTATTATGCTGCCGCTTTAATCGATGAGTGTGAACTTAAAGGCAGAACGGTCGGAGGAGCAAAGGTAAGCGAAAAACATGCAGGTTTTGTTATAAATTTTGATAAAGCAACCTGTGAAGATGTAATAGGTTTAGTTGAAGTTATAAAGGACACCGTCAAGGAAAAAAAAGGTGTCGACCTTGAAACCGAAATAATTTTTGTTGGAAGGCAATAGGTAGTTAAATGTCATTTTCGTCAGATGTAAAAAATGAACTTTGCTCAATAAGAACGGACGCTGCCGCAGCCGTGGCCGAGTGCCACGGTATGCTGGTTTTGTGCCGTTCTTTTTCTTTCGATAAAATATTGCTTCAAACCGCTAACCCGCTTGTAGCCGAGCGTTTTTCTTTACTTTTAAGACAGGGGTTCGATATTATTACTGCCGTAAAACAAGGAGGAAAAACCCGCCCCACCTATACTGTCGAGGTGGTAAGCCTTGCCGACCGAAAAAGAATATTAAATCGTCTGGGCTATAAACGGGGAAAAGAAAATGTTGTCGATTTTGCTAAAATCAAAACCGAAGGCAAGGTTAAATCTTTTATAAGAGGTGCTTTTTTGTCCGGAGGTAATGTCTGCGACCCCGAAAAAGAATATCGCCTTGACTTTTCTTTTAGAGATAACGAAACTGCGGCTGATTTTATTAGCCTTTTAGACTCTAAAGGTTTTGATTTCAGTATGACCTGGCGTGCAGGCAGGTTTGTCGTTTATACTAAAAACAGCACCTCAATCGAGGAACTGCTGACCTACATAGGTGCGGGGAACGAAACCTTAACTCTAATTGAAACAAAGGTTGTAAAAAGTGTTCGTAACCGTCTTAACCGTCAGAACAACTGCGAAACCTCAAACATACTTAAAACCGCCAATGCCGCCTTTTTGCAGACTAGCGCAATAAAGAAAATTAAACACGCGGGTCGCCTTGAAACCCTGCCTGAAGAACTCTATGAAGCGGCAATGTTAAGGCTTAATAACCCAGATATGTCTTTAGCAAACCTTTGTAAACTCTCTAAAGAAGGGCTGACCCGTTCAGGACTTAACCACCGCCTTAAAAAACTTCTCGAAATAGCCTCAAATATAAAATAAAGGAATAGAAATTATGAGTTTTGTTCATCTTCATCTGCATAGCGAATATAGTCTTTTAGACGGTGCCTGCCGTTTAGAAGAACTTTGTCGTGCCGTAAAGGAGAAAGGACAAACCGCCGTTGCCGTTACCGACCACGGAGTAATGTTTGGTGCGGTTGATTTTTATAAACTGGCTAAAAAACACGGAATAAAACCGATAATCGGCTGCGAGGTGTATGTTGCCCCGACAAGCCGTTTTGACCGCGAGAAAAACAGTAAATATCATCATCTCGTTTTACTTTGCGAAAACGAAACGGGCTACAAAAACCTCATAAAAATGGTTTCCCTTTCCTTTACCGAGGGTTTTTATGCAAAACCCCGTGTTGACAAGGAACTTTTAAAACAGTATCACGAGGGTCTTATCGCGTCGTCGGCATGTCTTGCGGGGGAAATTCCCTCTAATCTTTTAAAGAACGATTATGACGCCGCAAAAAATGCGGCTTTATGGTATAAAAATGTTTTTGGCGAAAACAACTTTTTCCTTGAACTTCAAGACCACTCTCTGCCCGAACAAAAGCAGATAAACCCCTTTATTAAACAGATTTCTCGGGAAACGGGAATTCCCCTTATTGCTACCAACGACGCCCACTATGTAAATAAAGCCGACGCTAAAATGCAAAGGGTGCTTATCTGTATTCAAACGGCTAAAAAATTAAATGAAGAAAACCCACTGACCTTTCCAACCGACGAGTTTTACCTCAAAAGCGAGGAGGAAATGCTCTCCCTCTTTGCCGACACCCCCGAAGCAATCGAAAATACCGCAAAAATTGCCGAGCGTTGTAATTTTGACTTCGAGTTCGGTAAAATCAAACTCCCCGTTTTCGATATCGGCGATAAAGACCACTTTGAATTCTTCCGCGAAAAGTGTTTTGCCGGTCTTTACCGAATTTTTGGGGACAACCCTTCTAAAGAGTATATAGACCGATTAAACTACGAACTTGATACCATAAACAAAATGGGCTATGTCGACTATTATCTCATAGTTCAGGACTTCGTAAACTACGCAAAAGACCATAATATCCCCGTCGGCCCGGGAAGAGGTTCGGGTGCGGGTAGTCTTGCCGCTTGCTGTATCGGTATTACGGGAATAGACTCAATTAAATATAATCTCTTCTTCGAGCGTTTCTTGAACCCCGAAAGAGTTTCAATGCCCGATTTTGATATTGACTTTTGCTATGTAAATCGCCAAAAGGTAATTGACTATGTAATCGAAAAATATGGTTCTGACCGTGTAAGCCAAATTGTAACCTTTGGAACAATGAAAGCAAAAGCGGCAATCCGTGACGTCGGACGAGTAATGGATTTACCCTATGCCCTTTGCGACAAGGTTGCAAAACTCGTTCCTAAAACCCTTGGCGTAACCCTCACTCAAGCCGTAAATGAGGTTGCCGACCTTAAAATGATGTATGACACCGAAAGCGAGGTTGCCGAACTTATTGATATGGCTAAAAGGGTAGAGGGAATGCCTCGAAACGCCTCAACCCACGCCGCAGGAGTTGTTATCTCCGACCGAGCCGTTTCTGAATATGTTCCTTTGGCGGTCAATGACGATACCGTTGTTACCCAGTATACAATGACCGCCCTTGACGAACTCGGCCTTTTGAAAATGGACTTTTTGGGTCTTCGCAATTTAACCATTATTCGCGATACCGAAAATTATATCCGCAGAACAAACCCCGACTTTTCGGTAGAGAAAATTTCTCTTGAAGATAAAAAAACCTATGAGATGATGTCTGGCGGTTATACCGACGGCGTTTTCCAGTTTGAAAGTGACGGAATGAAAAATGTTCTTCGTCAGTTCCGCCCCGAAAAAATAGAGGACCTAACGGCTATTTTGTCCCTTTACCGTCCGGGTCCTATGGACTCAATCCCCAAATATATCCATAACCGTCACAATCCGCAGGATATTACCTATGATACTCCGCTACTTAAAGACATTCTCGATGTAACCTACGGTTGCATAGTATATCAAGAACAGGTAATGCAGATTTTCAGAACCCTTGCGGGTTATTCCCTGGGACGAGCCGATATTGTTCGCCGTGCTATGACCAAAAAGAAGCACGATGTAATGAAAAGTGAGCGAGAGGCTTTCGTTTACGGTCAAAAGGACGAACAGGGTAATACTATAATAAAGGGCTGTGTAAATAACGGAATAAGCGAAGCGGTTGCCCAAAAGATTTTCGACGAAATGTCGGCATTCAGTTCCTACGCCTTCAATAAATCCCACGCCGCCGCCTATTCATTTATTTCCTATCAGACCGCCTACCTTAAGTGCCATTATCCAAAGGAATATATGGCTGCACTTATGACAAGTATGCAGGACGATTCTGATAAAATTGCCTTTTATACGGGCGAATGTAACCGAATGGGTATTCGGGTTCTCCCTCCCCATGTAAACGAAAGTTATCAGACCTTTACCCCAACTAATGAGGGAATCCGTTTTGGTCTTACCGCAATAAAGAATATTGGAGAAGGCTTTGTTCTAACCCTTATAAACGAGAGAAAAAACGGGGAATACACTTCTCTGTTTGACTTCTGTAACAGAGTGTCGGGTCGTGATTTTAACCGCCGTGCTCTTGAAGGACTTATAAAAAGCGGTGCTCTTGACGGCCTTGAAGCCAACCGCAAAACAATGCTTCGTGGTGCCGACGGTCTACTTGCCGCCGTCAGTGACAGTAAAAGGTTTTACGCCTCGGGTCAAATGGACCTTTTCGGCGAAGAACCCGAAAATCAAGGTTATGCCCTTGAGTTTTACGAGGAGATGCCCCGCGAACTTCTACTTGCCGCCGAAAAAGAGGCTACGGGACTTTACCTTTCGGGTCATCCTATGGAAGCCTATGAGGGCTATGTGTCAAGAATAAATTCCCCAAAAATTAGACAGATTCTTTCGGGCGGTATATCCGACGGCACAAAAACCTCTCTTCTTGCAATGATAACCTCTGTTCGCTTTAGACCAATCAGAAACGATGGAATAATGGCAAATATCGTTGCAGAAGATACTACGGGAAGTATCGGAATAACCGCCTTTAACCGTGCGGTAGTCGAAAGTAAACACCTGCTTAGTGAGGGCAGTGTTCTGCTTATTACGGGTCGGGTTCAGGAAAGGGAAGACCGCCCATTTGAAATTATGGCTGACCGCTTTGATATAGTTTCAAAAGATACTGTAACCGCACCCCCTAAAAAGCAGATAAAAAGGGGACTTTATATTAAGGTTTCAAGTGTTACTTCCCCTGAATTTGATGCCGTAAAAGAAAAACTTGAAAAGTTTAGCGGAAATATACCCGTTTATATCGTCGAGTATTCGGGAAAACGCCTTTTAGCCCCGAAAACGCTCTGGGTTAGCCCGTCAGATACTCTCGTTTTCGAACTTTCTGAAATATTAGGAAAAGAAAACGTAAAACTTGTTGAATAATTGAGTTTTTTGTAGTATAATTATGCGAAATGGATTTATTTTCACATTGGAGTGATAAGATATGAAGAGAATAGCAGTTTTAACCAGCGGAGGCGACGCTCCCGGAATGAACGCCGCAATTCGTGCGGTTGTCCGTGCAGGAATTGCAATGGGCTTGGAAGTTATGGGAATCAGAAGAGGATATTCAGGCCTTATCGACGGGGACATAGTCAATCTTGACGCCCGTTCTGTTTCGGATATAATTCATAGAGGCGGAACAATGCTCTATACCGCTCGTTGCCCCGAATTTAAAACTCAAGAGGGCGTTAATAAGGCGGTTGAAACCTGTAAACGCTTTGGAATAGAGGGAATAGTTGTGGTCGGAGGAGACGGCTCTTTCAGAGGTGCTCGTGACCTTTCTCTTAAAGGAATTCCCTGTGTCGGCGTTCCCGGAACTATTGATAACGATATTTCTTCAACCGAATATACAATCGGTTTTGATACCGCAATGAATACTGCAATGGAAATGGTCGACAAACTTCGTGACACCGCCCAATCTCACGAGCGTTGCTCGGTTGTTGAGGTAATGGGTCGTCATGCAGGCTATCTCGCTCTCCATACGGGTATTGCCTGCGGTGCTGTTTCTGTCCTTGTGCCCGAAGTTGAGTTTGACCTTGATAAAGATGTAATTGAGAAAATCAGGGAAATCAAAAAGACCGGTAAAAAACACTTTATCGTAATTGTTGCCGAAGGTGTCGGCGGAGTTGAAAAAATTGCCGAGCATATTGAACAGGCTACGGGAATTGAATCCCGAGCAACCATTCTCGGTCACGTTCAGCGTGGAGGAAGCCCTACCGTTCGTGACAGAGTAATGGCAAGTCAGTTCGGTTACCATGCGGTAGAACTTTTAAACAAAGGAATCGGCAATCGTGTTGTTACCTATGTTAATAACCGAATCGGCGATGAAGATATTTTTGAGGCTCTTCAAATGAAAAAGATTTTCGATGTAGAAGAGTACGAAATGGCAACCGCAATTTCAATCTAAAAAGAAAAACCCCTCGAAACGAAAGTTTCGAGGGGTTTGTTTTTATCTTATACGGTTTTTCCGTCGTGCTTCGCAACAACGGCGTGAATTTTATCAGCGGGGTCAAGAAGTTTCGAAATTGAGTTGTCGCAGTTAATGGTATCAACCAAAAGTGCAATATACTTGGACATATTTACGTTGCAGTACCACTCTCTGCTTAAAAGTTCGGGGGTGTTGTAGATAAGGTTGGTGGTGAAAATCTTATCAATAAGACCGTTTTCATAGTACTCGTCAAACTTCTCAAGTCCGTTAACGAAAAGGCCGAAGGTTGAGAAAATGAAAATTCGGTTTGCACCCTTCTCTTTAAGTTTAGCGGCTATGTCAAGCATTGATTCGCCCGACGAAATCATATCGTCAACAAGAATGAGGTCCATTCCCGTAACATCTTTACCTAAAAACTCGTGAGCAACAATGGGGTTGCGTCCGTCAACAATAGTAGAATAATCTCTTCTCTTATAGAACATACCAAGGTCAAGACCTAAAACCGAAGAATAGTAGATACAGCGACCCATACCGCCCTCGTCAGGAGAAACTATCATAGTTTTTTCGGGGTTAAGTTGAATGTCGGGAACGCTTCGAAGAAGAGCCTTAATCATTTGATAAGTGGCCTGAACGTTATCAAAACCGTCAAGCGGAATAGCGTTATTTACTCGGGGGTCGTGAGCATCAAAGGTAATAAAGTTCTTAACGCCCATAGCCATAAGTTCCTGAAGCATTAAAGCGCAGTCCATAGACTCTCTGGAGGTACGTCTGTGCTGTCTGCCCTCGTAAAGCATAGGCATAATTACGTTAACACGACGTGCCTTTCCACCCATAGCGGCAATAATACGCTTAAGGTCAGCAAAATGGTCGTCGGGACTCATAGGAACTTCCTTGCCGTACATATTGTAGGTTACGCTGTAGTTAAAACAGTCGCAGATTATGTAAGCGTCAAGGCCACGGGCTGAATGTTTGAAAACACCCTTTGCTTCGCCCGTTCCAAAACGGGGACAACTAGCATTAATAACGAAAGACTTTTCGTCGGGAGTTCCTCTCCACTGCATAAGATAGTAGTCAACCTGCTTTGCAATTTCTTCACAGCCACGCATTGCAACAATAGCAAGGTCGCCGTAAGGTGCATGAGTTAA